>CANGVB010000588.1 GCA_947456995.1 Bryobacteraceae bacterium
ACGTCTAACAATCGACTCGACTCGCCTGCACTTCGGCCTGCCCATTCTGTGATCCCCAATCCGTTTCTCGCTGTAGTTTTCTGTTTCAATTTGTCCTTTACAAAATTTGGAGCGGCTGAAACTATTGTCGTTTTGAAAATCTCTAGGAGGCAGCGAGCGGTTTTTGCCGTACTTGCTTGATGTCTTTACAGTTTCCTCTAAGGGTGGTTTGCATGCGCGGTAATAGCATTTTTTACGTGATTGGCGTTGTTGTTGTAATTGTGTTCGTTCTTAAATTTGTTGGCCTTTGGTAGACCCATTGCACAGGCTGATGCTGACTTAGGCTATTGCTCCAGAGAGGCGAGGTCCTTCTTGGATAGCGTGGAGCGGATCTGTTGGGAGCGTGCGCGGACGGCGTCGCTGTCGCCGAAGTTTGGGGCTAGCTGCAGGTAGACTTCGTAGGCCATCACGGCCCGTACATTGTCGCCGGCTATATCGAAAGCGCGGGCCAGTTCGTAATAGCCGGGGGCGTAGCTCGGATCGAGCTGGATTAGTTGCTGGGCTGCTTCTACGGCTTCTTTGGGGCGGTTCAGGTTGCGGTAGGCGCGGGCTAGACTCCAGCGGGTGCCAGTGGATTTGGGGTTGAAGTTAACCGCCTTTTCCAGATACGGAATTGCTTCTTTCAGTTTGCCCGCAGTGATTAAAATGTTGGCGATTTGAAAGGGTGGAAGGGCCCATTCGGGAGTGAGCTCGGCCGCTTTGTCGAAGGAGGCGCGGGCTTCTTTTACTTTGCCCAGACGACCGTAGGCGACGCCGAGGGCGTTGTGGGCGCAGGCGAAGTTGGGGTCTCGGAGGATGGCGGCGCGGAGGGTGGTGGTGGCTTGCTCGAAGCGGTTGGATGCGATGTCGAGGCGACCGGAACAGAAGAGGCGGCGGGTTTCGATGGAGAGGTCGTAAGGGCGGAGGGTTTTGAGGGCTTCGTAGGCGGCTACGGCGCGTTCGAGGAGGAGGCGCTTGGGGCCGATGGCTGTGGACTGGACGTAGTCTGAGACGCAGGCCTGGCCTTGTTGCTCGAGGGCGGATTCGAGTTGGGCGTTTTGTTCGCGGTCTCGGGGTAGAGCTAGAGCTTCACGGATGCGGCCTGCGGCGATGAGGAGTTCCGACTGATTGCGCTGGCGCGGGGGCGTGAGTTGCAGATTTGAGTTAGCGGCCAGGCGGATGCTGCCTTCGAGGGACGGGGCGTTGGGGAATTCAGCGGTGATTGCATGGAGGCCGGTGGTGAGGCCTTCGAGGCGGATGGTTCCGGTGGGGGGCAGGCTGCCACGGAAGGTGTTGTCCAAGTACAGAGCCGTACCGGCAGGGCCGCGGACGT
The DNA here is from genome assembly GCA_947456995.1 of Bryobacteraceae bacterium. Lineage (GTDB taxonomy): Bacteria > Acidobacteriota > Terriglobia > Bryobacterales > Bryobacteraceae > Bryobacter. The sequence continues at coordinate 1,352 of CANGVB010000588.1, forward strand.
CGAGCGAAACCGTGGGCGCGGCGAGGAGGGCCGGGATGGGCTTGGGGGGAGCCGGCAGGATGGCCAGGGGGAAGCGGGCATCGAAGGAGCCGGCGACGCGGGGGTTCTGACGAGTGTTGGTTTGCGCGGGGACTTGTTGGGAGACGAAGTCGATGACTTCGGAGGCGCGAACGAAGAGAGCGCCGTCTCGGTCTGCTTTGCCTCGCAGAGCTTCGAGCATGGAGTGGGTGAAGATGCCGTGGCCGCCATCCCAGCGGGCGTCTTCAAAGGAGCGCTCACTCGGGCGGGCGGAGAGGAGTTTGAGAATGGCACGGTCGTTTTGGCCGAGGGATTCGAGGGCTTCGGCGGTGCGGTTGGGGGCGGTGGCGGAATAGGAGGACCAGCCGAGTTGGCCGGCGTGGCAGGCATCGGCAGTGAAGACGACGAGGGAGGAGCGGAGGCGGCGGGTGAGAGTGTTTTCTACTTCAGAGAAAGACAGGCCGGTGGCGTGGAGGTTTTGGGGGTCTGAGTCTGCGGCGAGGAAGTAGCCTTCACCTCGTTCTGCTACAACGCCGTGGCCGGCGAAGAAGACGTAGACGATGTCGTTTGGGGCGGTGGATTCCACCAGCCAGGTGTGGAGGGCGGCGCGGATGGATGCAAGAGTTGCTGCCTGGTTGGTGAGGAGGCGGACGTGGCTGGCGGGGAGGGCTCCGCCGGTGTTGGAGCGGAGGAAGGCGGCGAAGTCTTCGGCGTCGCGGTGGGCGTAATTGAGTTGAGCGGCGGGAGGGAGGTGTTGGTGTTGGGAGACGCCAACGACGACGGCCCAACGGGTGCCTTTGTCTTTGAAGAGATTGGTGGGGACTTCCTTTTCAATCTGGAGGTCTCGCGCTTGTTGTGCCAGAAGAGAGGAGCCGATGGCAAAAAGGATGAAGAGGATGCGCATGGCGAGTCTTCATCATAATAGGGGGATGCAGCGCATTGCACTTTTTCTATTGATGACGGCTGGCCTTGAAGCGGCGAGCCCTTTTGCGGGACGGTGGAATTTTAACCTGACCACGCCGGGTGGGAACCGGGCGAGCTGGCTGGGGATCAGCGAGAAGGGTGGGAGCCTCGAGGTTTGGTATCAGCCGACGGGTGGGAATGTGTATCGGCTGGAGGATGTGAAGACTGAGGGCAAGAAGCTGGTGCTGACGCTGGGGAAGGCGACCGACAAGGGGCCGAGGACGGTGTGGGAGTTGGAGGCGGCGGGGAAAAAGTTGACCGGGACTTCGAAGCGTGGGGAAGTGTCGGAGGCGATTGAGGGGATGCTTGCGCCGGAGTTGAAGCGGAAGGCACCGAAGGCGTGGGGGCCTGCGGTGGCGATGTTTAACGGGAAGGATTTGGCGGGGTGGGAGCCGATGGGGAAGAATAGCCACTGGGTTTGGAAAGACGGGTATCTAGTGAATGAGAGCAAGGGAGCGAATCTGAAGTCTGTTGCGAAGTTTGAAGACTTCAAGTTGCATTTTGAAGTGAATTATCCGGATCACGCCAATAGCGGTTTTTATCTGCGAGGGCGGTATGAGATTCAGCTTGAGAGTGAGCCGCTGACGTCGAACCCACCGGAGCGGCGGATTGGGTCTGTTTACGGAAGGATTGCGCCGAAGGGGGATCTGCCTCGCAAGAACGATGTTTGGGATACGTTTGACATCACGCTGGTGGGCAGGACGCTAACGGTGGTGCGCAATGGAGTGACGACGATTGATGCGCAGGAGATTGAGGGCATTACTGGCGGGGCGCTGGATGCGAATGAGGGAGAGCCGGGGCCTTTCTACATCCAGGGGGATCACACGGGCGGGCTGAAGTTTCGGAACGTTATGGTTTCGGTGCCGAAGAAGTAATAAACCCGGCTGGGCTCTTCATCCAGCACAGCCACATGGCTATAAGTAGTTACAAAGACGAATCGGCC
>CANGVB010000589.1 GCA_947456995.1 Bryobacteraceae bacterium
AGGCATCGGCCTCCTGCGCAACCCAATCAAGGCCGGCTGATGAACACCGTCGAGCGCATCCTCGACTACAACCAGGGGCGAGACCCGGAGCGCTTGAAAATCAAGTACAAGCTACTCGCCTCCTCCCCGGCTGCTTTCTTTCGAGGAACGGCGCACCTGTTTTACGAAGACCTCGTCGACGCTCCCCCATCCCCTATGGTTTGGGTGTCGGGCGATGCGCACGTCGAAAACTTTGGCGTCTACAGAGGCGACAACCGCCTGGTCTACTTCGACTACAACGACTTTGACGAGTCGGCTCTCGCTCCAGCCACCTGGGAACTCGTGCGCTTTCTTACCGGCATCCTCGTCTCAGGTATCAAAGCAAATCCAGAGTTCTTTCTCGATGATTATGCGGCGGATCTGTCCTTTGGTAAGTCCCGCTGGGTAGAGCGGCCCACCTCCACTGGCAGCGTTCGCAAACTCCTCTACTCGCTCAAAGGCCGCTCGAGAAAAGAGCAGCTCGCCCATCGCACGATTGTCAAAAAAGGGATCCGCAAGATCCGCACCGACGGCCGTTTCGCTCTCCCCCTTGAAGAAGGCGACTTGGAGATGCTGCAGTCCCACTTCAGCCGCCTTGTCAGCGCCGGACGACGCATCGCCGGCAACGGCAGCCTTGGCGTTTCGCGATTCATCCTGCTGGTGGAAGACGACTACCTGCTTGACCTGAAGGAAGCCCGCCCCAGCATTCTCGCCCGCCACCATCCGCAACCGCAGTGGCCTTCAGAAGCCCATCGCATCGTTGAAATCCAGCGCCGCATGCAAGCGATCTCACCTGCATTTCTGCACCCCTTGCAGCTCGGCGACAAGTCCTATGTTCTCCGCGAACTTGTGCCACGCGAAGACCGGGTCCGTCTCGAAGACGTCACCGCAATCGAGCCACTCCTGCGCACCGAAGCCAGCGTCATTGCCTGGTCGCAACTGCGCTGCGGAGGCCGCCAGGGCTCAGCGATCATTGATGAGCTAATCGCCTTCAGCAAAGAGCACACGTGGCGAAGAGAAGTTCTGGGTCTGGCGCGTCACCATGCCAGCCTGGTCATGGATCAATTTAAAGACTTCCAGGCAGCAGGCCTTTAAGCGCAGCAAGAAATTCTGCCGGGTGCGTCCACAGCCAGAAGTGCCCGCCAGCTTCCTTCTGCAGCCGGAAGCGTGCAACCGTTTCGCTAGCCCAGGCCTCAATCTTCAGATCTTCCTCAAGCCCACACACCGCCGTGATCGGGATCTCCAGCGGAGCTTCCTCGGCATAAACATGTTCTTGAAACATTTTGCGGTCGGCTTCGGTTGCCATCTCCGCGGATCGCTGGCGAGCCTTCGGCCCCGTACAACTGCTGACCAGCAGACCTGCCGGCATACGCTTGCTGCGACGCCGCAGCTCTCTGGCCACCTCAAAGGCAAGGCCGCCTCCCATGGAATGCCCGGCAAGCAAGAACGGCTCATCGCCGCTCAGAAGCCTTTCCAGCTCATCGGTCATCACCGGTATCAGCTCTGCAAAACTGCTTGCTTTGCTCTCTGAGCGCCGGTCTTCACGCCCGGGAAGCAGGGCAGGGAGCAAGCTCAAGTCCGTCTGATCTCCAAGAAACTTCCACGCTTGCACTCCCGCCTCGGCCCACGGAAAAAGAAAGACCTTCGGCCCGCTGCCCCACACCACAGGAAAGAACCTTCGACGCTGCGCTTCCCGGTAGCGGGCAATCCGCAACGCAAGCAGTTTTCTCTTTACCGGGCTCAGATGCGTGGATGCCCCAACGGTGCGCTGCGGCGTCTTTGCCATGCTGCGACGGAAGATCCGCTCCAGCGGCTTCACCGACAGGCTCTCAAGATACGCCACAGCCCTTGTCCTGCCCCGCCGGCTCAACTCTGTCCACTCTTCTTCCGATTGCAATAGCGAGCGAAGCGTATCGATCCAGATCCCCAGATCCTGCTCGGGCACCTCAGCTTCGGGTACCATCTGGTCGCTCACCTTACTCTGATACTGCAGAATCGGATTCACCGGCAGTACGTGCTCTACTCCGCACATCGCTTCCCGCAAGCCACCGACGTCCGAGGCCATCACTGGCACCGCTCGCGACAAGCTCTCCACCACCATGCGGCTGCGAGCTTCCGCCCACAGGCTGGGCACCAACGTCACCCGTGTCTGTTCGAGGATCTCGGTAATGTCCTCCACCGGTTGTAGAACGGTGATGTTCGCCCTCCCCTGAATCGCCTTCAGATCCGCCTGCGTGGTGCCCCAGCTTGGTACTGCCGCAAATTGAATCTCGGGCAACGCATCGGCAAGGCCCAGCAGAATCGGCAATCCCTTCACCGCACTCGGATTTACCAGCGTAACGTAGGGGTTATCGAATCTCCCTACATCAGGCGGGTTTGCATGGTCACCCAGAGAAATCGGTACATGCACCGCATCGAGCCCACCCTCATTGCGACAATAGCGGGCCACGTATTCGCTGACACAAACAATCGCGTCAGCCTCACGCAATCGTGCCGTACGTTCTTCGCTGATCGACGAAGCATCGATGCCAAAGGGCAGAGCAATGGTTGCTCTCACCAGATAGACAACCCGCGCGCCCTCCTGTTGCAAGGCAGTCTCAAAGAGCAGGTGAGCAGGGTCGTCGGTAGAACACAGGATGATGTCGGGCTTCTGGTCTGCCAGGTCCTCAGCAAGCGCACGTCGCAGGTTAGTGTCCCGCGTGATCACATGCACCTCAGCCCCACTCAGCTTGAAACTAAGCCCCAGCCCCTGCCAGTCTTCCGTCTCAAATCCACGCTTCCTCAGCTCAGCCTGATGCGCTGCATGCTCGACATCGCCAAACTGCTCGAGACGCGTAAACACCCGCACCTGATGTCCGGCCTGCACCAGCGCTTCCACCAGAATGCGGTTCGACTTATCGCCTCCCCCGGCACCCGGATAGTAAGTGGAATTGTGAATCAGGTAAATGCGAAGTCGCTTGGCTTCAAGCCGGTTCAGCAAGTTTTCCAGATCATCCGCACTCAGGCCACTGGCAAAGCTGCGAGCCGCCAACATGCCATCAAGCCGCTCCTGCTCATAGATTGCTCTGTGCCCCAGTACTTCGCTCAGTGCCGCTTGCCAAGCCTCTACAGGCTGCTCGTGAACCACGCCCACCGGCATCCCGGTTTCATCGTGTTGCTGCAACCACTCCGTAATCGGAACCACCGGTAAGCGGTACCGCGAACTCGCTGCCGCTTCCGTAAGCCCACCGTGATTGCTTGCCAGCACCGGAATGCC
>CANGVB010000590.1 GCA_947456995.1 Bryobacteraceae bacterium
GTGACCCGCTCGGCTACTGGCCTCTCCGTCGCGCTATCGCCTCTTATCTCCGCGATAGCCGGGGCGTCCGCTGCGAGCCCTCCCAGGTCATTGTCTGCTGTGGCTCCCAACAAGGCATCTACCTCGCGGCATCGATTCTGCTCAATGCCGGCGATGTGGTTTGGATGGAAGACCCCGGCTACAACGGCGCAATGTTGGTCTATGAGCGTTTTGCCTGTCGTATGCAATCCGTTTCCGTAGATCGGGAGGGTATGAATATCAACGGTGGCCGTGGTCTGCTGGGCCCCGCTCGCCTTATCCATGTCAGCCCTTCACACCAGTTCCCACTCGGCAGCACAATGAGTCTCGAGCGCCGCCTCCAGCTTCTAGACTATGCCCGCGAAACCGGCGCTTATATCCTCGAAGACGATTACGATAGCGAGTATCGCTACGAAGGCAAACCCATTGCCAGCCTGCAAGGCCTCGATCAGAACGGATCCACAATCTACGTCGGTACCTTCAGCAAGGTTCTTTTTCCTTCGCTGCGTCTCGGCTATCTTGTCGTACCTTCCGGCCTCGTCGATCTCTTCGAACATGCCAGATCCTGCGTCGATGGCAACCCCACGGTCATCGATCCCGCCACCCTTGCACTTTTCATGGAAGAAGGCCACTTTGCCCGCCACATCCGGCGCATGCGCTCTCTTTACAAAGAACGCTTGGAGGTTTTGCAGGACGCCGTACACAAACGCCTCAAAGGTGCCCTCACGCTCGAAGGCCAGCAGTGTGGCATGCACACCCTTGGCAAGCTGCAAACTTCCATGGATGATGAGTACCTGAGCCAGCAGGCTCTAAAACAGGGAGTTGTTGTTCCATCCATCAGCCGTTACTGTTGGCAAACCAAAGTCGACCCCGGCTTCGTCCTGGGTTTTGCTGGATTTCCAGAATCAGAAATCCGCTCAGCCGTAGACAGGCTGGCCACTGTGATGGATCAAAAGGAGAATTGGGCGATCGGAGCTTAGTCGCCCTGCGGATAGCCGCTAGGCTCAAACTCGCTCTGCCCGCGTACACGGTTCAACCGCCGCCCCGGCCACTCAAGACGCATATCCTTGCTCACTTCATCGAGCATCTCGGTCGTGCAGACCTTCGTCTCTTGAGCAAAGGCCCCCAGCAGCATGTTGTCGCAAACCGCATTGATCAGACGCGGAATCCCCTGTGTCCGCAAATGAATCTCAGCCAGCAACGCCTCAGGGAAGATCGTCTGCCCTTCAATGCCACAATGCGCCAGTCGTGATTCGATGTACTCGGTGCTCTCTTTAAGCGTCAGCGGTTGCAGGTTGCAACGCAGCACAATACGCTGCTTCAACTGTCGTAAATTCGGTGCGTCCAGCTTTCGATCGAGCTCCGGCTGTCCACTCAAGATAATCTGAAGCAGCTTACCAATGCGAGGGTTCTCAAGGTTCCCCAGCAAACGAATTTCTTCCAGTACGTCCCATTCGAGGTTATGTGCTTCGTCGACAATCAGCACGCTCGTACGACCCTCATTGGCCTGCTGAATCAGCAAATGATTCAAGGCAAACAACACTTCAGTCTTCGATGTACGATCGCACCGCAAATCGAGGTCATAGGCGATCATCTCGAAAAACTGATCCGCTGTAATCCGCGAGTTAAACACAAACGCAAACTCAACACCTGCTTGCTCCAGGTAATCCCGAAGGCACTCAAGCATCGTCGTTTTGCCGGTTCCCACTTCCCCGGTCAGTACGATAAAGCCCTTACGCGATTGCACTCCATAGATGAGGTTGGCAAGCGCCTCCTCGTGCATGGGGCTCCGGTAAAGGAACGCAGGGTCCGGACTCAGATTAAAGGGGTCTTCTTTCAGACCGAAAAAGCCGTTATACATTCGAAAGCCTATCCAGAATACTTATCGTAACATGTGGCACTATTTATGAATCCATCCATTCCAAATGGATCCAACCGGGCAGTGCAGCCGGTGTATTTTCGAGATACACCACTCGGCGCGTCTTAGGGAAGGGAAGTCCCGTCGCCAGCGCAGACGCATAAAATGGCATTCTCTTCAGGATGTCTCGATACGCAGGAGAACTCGTGTCCCCAATCGCTGCCTTGGAGGCAAAGCCTCCGCCCCAGCCAATCTGCAGCAGGCAACCACGGTTGCCGCCACGAATCATATCCAGTCGCTTTTCTAATTCACCAAGTATCTGCTTCAAGATAGGCAGACCACTGCGCTCGGCATACTGTTTCTGAATTTGTAGTTGATTGGACGCCCAAAGATTCGCCGCATCCGCCATCGGCTGATGACTCGACTTCTCTTTCCAGGCTCCCTCAAACAGCGTGCCCGGCAGCGCCATCTCGGCAAAGGTCGGTGCCGGCTTCCAGTCCACACTAAACTTCTCGCCCTGCTTCACCAGCTTTGCCGTCCGGGTCAGATACACGCGGAAGCTCTCAGCCGCAACGGGCTTCGAGTCTCCGATGCTCACCGCACGCATGCGGTCCTTGCCCCGAGAACCCATCGCCGCGCTCTCCTCAGCCTGTGCGGCATAGCGGAAGCCACGTTCATTCTGAAACTGCTGCTCAAGCGCGCTAAACAACTTCTCGCCACGCTCGCTCCACGACTTGTGCACAATCGCCGTCCGCAGCGCTCCACGAATCGCACTCGCTGGCAGGTAATGCCCATGCGCGCCCTTCATGAAGGTCGGGATAAACAAATCGTCAGCACGCGTCCGGTCCCAGATTGGTGAATAGGCCGGGTTCTCAAACGGAATGCGCCGCAGTGCAGCACTCTGCGCGAGGCCTCCCCAGTTCTGGAAGTCAAACTTCTCCGCCTTGCGCAACTGCGTCAGATAACCTTCAAACACAGGCCGCTTCGCCATCAGCGCAAAAATCTTGGTCTGGTCGAGCACATTGACGTGGTCTTTCCAAACCATGTAATCGATCGGCGATAACGCCTGCCCGTCACCTACCAGCGTAGGCGTGAGGATGGTGGCACGGTACTTCATCAGTTGTCCTCCTCGACGTAGCGTGGTTCTTCGACGATGTTGGCTTCTTCCACCACATTGGCTTCTTCCACCACAATCGCATCGGTCAGATAGATGTCAGCCAGCACGGCTTCCGGCTCTACTTCGCGTCGCTTCACCGGCTCAGCTTTGGCCGGCGGCAGTGGCAACTGGAAGCTCGGTGCCTTCCACGGTACTTCTACAGCCGCAGCAAATCCAGCGCGCCACACCGGGTGAGCAAACCCCTCTGGGGCCACATCGACTGCCGCGCCAGTGGGCGCAC
>CANGVB010000591.1 GCA_947456995.1 Bryobacteraceae bacterium
ATTCTTGCAACCATCTCCGCCGTAATCGTTTACTACCTCTGGGCCGCACTCGCTTTTAACCCGATCTCGCCAAATGGATATTACAACTACCTGACTCGGGGCTGGCAGGCGGGTCACCTCTACACGCCGATCGAGGTAAATCCCAAACTCCTCGCCCTTTCCAACCCCTACGACCCCTCAGTGCCGGACGAAATCAAAGTTCACGACATGGCGCTCTATAAGGGGCATTACTTTCTCTATCACGGCCCGGCACCTGCCTTGCTCACAATCTACCCCTACCGAGTGCTTACCGGCAAAGACCTGCCGGAACCCATCGCCGTTTTCCTCTTTGCCAGTCTTGGTTTTCTTGCTTCGGCCATCGCATTACGAAAGCTGAACCCTCAAGCCAGCCCTTTGCACTTTCTGGCTCTCGGTCTTGCCAACTGCGTTCCTTTTCTTCTGCACCGCATCTGGGTCTACGAACTCGCGATCATCAGCGGCTTCGCCTGTCTTGCGATTGCCTATTGCTGCAGCGTCTTCAACCGGCACCATCTGGCCGGCATCGCCATGGCCTTCGCGATTCTATCCCGCCCGCATCTAGCTCTGGCACTTCCATTTTTTTCGCCCCGCGCGTGGCCGGCCGCCTCAATTGGGCTCATTGCCACTCTCCTCCACAACTATCTGCGTTTCGATTCCCCACTCGAATTCGGCCTCCGTTATCTGATTGCCGGGCCGGGCCAGCAAACCCCAAATTACAGTCTCGAAAACCTCCTGCCCAGCCTTTATCTCTTCTGGTTGGAGACCCCAACCTTCCTGGGTCATTTCCCGTTTCTTGCGATCCACAACCTTCCACCCTTGAAGCTCCCTCCCAACTTCTTCCACGAGAACATAATGGGTGCTCTATGGCTAAGCCCCTTCCTGCTGGTCTCAAAACCCCAGCGGCGGCCCGCAGGAATCAGCATTACTCTGATGCTCTTTCTGTCCTCCACAGGCTGGGTCTCGCAGCGCTATCTTGTGGACTTTCTCCCTGTGCTGGTTCTAGCCAGCCTCGCCTCCAGAGCAAAACCAGCGATTCAGATACCGCTCCTGGTCTTTGGAATTGTGACCAACCTTATCCTTCACATCCAGGGCCCCTACAACGCTCCCTGACGCTAGGGGCTTACACTAAGATCTGATACATGTTACAGTCCACAGTTCCGGTCCTCCCGTCTCTTGATCTGGACGAGACGATCAGCTACTACCAGCGCCTTGGCTTCAAGGTTTGGTCTCGCCACGAAGGCGACTACGCGATTCTCGCCAGGGAATCGTGTGAATTGCACTTCTTCCTGATGGGCAATCTAATTCCATCCGAGAGCTTCTTTGGCTGCTATTGGCGTGTGGAAAACGCTGAAGCGCTCCATGACGAATTCGCCGCGCTCGGCCTCGTCAATCTGCACCCGATCGAAGTAAAGCCCTGGGGCATGAAAGAGTTTGCCATCATCGATCCTCATGGCAATCTCATCCGCATTGGTCAGGAAATAGAATAAGCCTCTCGTCGCCCGTGACTCCTTATTCTGCTCCTCCAGGCACTCGAATCGGCCACATTCACCTGAAGGTGGCAGATCTCGAACGTTCTATTGCCTTCTATCGCGATATCCTTGGCTTCACACTCAATCAGCGTTTCGGCAACTCCGCAGCCTTCCTGGGCGCAGGCGGCTACCATCACCACATCGGCCTCAATACCTGGGAGAGCAAGGATGGCGGTCCGCCACCTGCTGGCACTACTGGCCTCTTCCATCATGCGATTCTCTATCCCGAGAGAGCCGATCTTGCGGCTGTCTATAGGCGGCTGCTCGCACACGGCATTCCGCTCGATGGCGCTGCCGATCATGGCGTCAGTGAAGCTCTTTACCTGCGAGATCCCGATCAGAACGGACTAGAACTCTATTGGGACAGGCCCCAGTCCGAATGGCCGACTACAGAATCCGGAGACCTTCAAATGTTTACCAGATCTATGGATCTCACCAGCCTGCTTGCACTGCGATAACATCAGCATCACCGATGCTACGCCGATCCATCTTCGCCCTCCCACTCGCTATCGCCGCCCAGCAGCGCAAGGCCCTCAAGATCACTGCCCTTGAAACAGACCTCGTAATCAACCCACCCCGCAAACCAAACTACGACGCTCTTCAGACTCTCGGCGTACATTCCGGTACCGTCACGCTACGCATCAAGACTGACGCAGGCATCACCGGCTGGGCAAGCTCCAACTTCGGTGCCGTCGAAGGAGGCCCAAAAGTCCTGCGCGCCATCCTTGAAGAAGAAGTAAAACCCCTCATCCTCAACCAGGACCCCGCCTTCCCCAAAAAGATCCGCGCCGACCTCCACCGTGGTCTCCAATATCAGGGCCTCTCCGGCATCACACAATTCGCCATCGCCGCCACCGACATCGCCATCTGGGACATCCTTGGCAAGCATGCCGGGATGCCGGTTTGGCGCATGCTCGGTGCTGCTCGCGATCGCATGCCAGTCTACTCAATGTGCGGTTGGTATTACGACAACGACGAAGACCTCTCCCAATACAAGGCACAGATCGAGAAGGCACTCAGCGAAGGCTACCGCGCGATCAAGATCAAAACTGGGAAATACTCGATGCAAGACGACGAACGCCGCATTCGCTTGGCGCAAGATCTGGCCGGTAAAGACCGCCGCATCATGCTCGATGCCAACCAGGTTTTCAATCGAAATGAGGCCATGCGACGAGGACGCCTCTACCAGCAGATGGGCGTCTTCTGGTACGAAGAACCTCTCCCGCCACAAGACATGGAAGGCTACGCAGAACTTGCGAGTGAGCTCGACGTCCGCATCGCAACCGGCGAAAACCTCTACATGAAATATCAGTTCAACGACCTCATCCAGCGCCGTGGCGCCGACATCGTGCAGCCCGACAATCGTCGCGCCGGCGGAGTTACCGAATGGCTTGAGATCGCCGCCATCGCCGACGCTGCCGGCATCTCCCTCGCCAGCCACGGTGGAGGCGACGTCAACATGAACATGCTCTGTGCTATCCCCAATGCAATCTACATGGAAACCGGTGGCCCGCAACCCCGAATGATCAACGGTGAAGTCACCGCACCAGAATCCCCCGGCATGTCTACCGAACCCAGACTAAAATAAAGGTCCCCATGCTTTCCACTCGCCTCAACGCCCTCGACGCCTTCCGTGGTCTCACGATCTTCCTGATGGTCCTGGTCAACACACCCGGCGATCATCATCACGTGTATGAACCTCTG
>CANGVB010000592.1 GCA_947456995.1 Bryobacteraceae bacterium
ACCATGCAACCCAGCGTCCTCACCATCGGCACTATCAACGGTGGAGACCGCAGCAACGTCATCGCCGACAGCATTAAGATGGAAGGCACCCTCCGCACCTTCAGCGAGCAAACCCGCGAAGAATACCGCACCTACGTCAAACAAACCCTCGCCGGCTGCACCGCCATCAACGGCGGAGACTACAAAGTGGATTGGATCCAGCCCAGCTACCCCGTCACAACCAACCCGGCCGAAGTTGTCAACGCCGCCCTCCCCTCAATCGAGCGCATCGTCGGCAAAGCCGGCGTTATTGAAACCGCCCCCCAGATGGGCGGCGAAGATTTCAGTCTCTTCCAAAAAGAAATCCCCGGAGCCATGTTCTGGCTGGGGATTCGTAACGAAGCAAAAGGAATCACGGGCGGCCTCCACACCACAGACTTCGACATTGACGAAGCCGCATTACCGGTAGGCGTAAAGACCGCCGCCGCGATCCTGATGGATTACCTTACTTCTTCGCGGCCTGCTTCGCGATAATCAGATCCTTGACGGCAGTATAGGTTGCCTCAGGAACAATCTTCTTCGATACCAGCTCATCCTTGCCCTTGTAAGGACGGCCCTTGATAATGGCTTCGGCATACTTCGGGCCGATGCCCTTCAGGGCTTCCAACTGAGGCTTGGTGGCTGAATTGATGTCAACCAATTCCGCAGCCTTGGCAGCAGCAGCCTTAGGAGCCATCTTGTCCATCTTCTTGGCATCTTGGGCAAAAACCATCGCCGCGCCAAAGGCCGCGACAACGAGAATACGATTGAAAATACGCATGCTGAAATTGTATGCGATTAGGGAGGGGTTGGAAGGGCAAGACTGGAGCGGGAGACGAGAATCGAACTCGCGACCAACAGCTTGGAAGGCTGAGACTCTACCACTGAGTTACTCCCGCCCTTCCAAGATTCATTATAACGCATCGCCTTTCACCCACCCAACCCGGCGCTAGAGAAATTAACCCCTCAGCGCCATGGGCCCTGGCTATCGACGAATGGCTGAGCTGTTGCGATCACGGCTGCCGACCATTGCACTCAATGTCCCCACCACCCCCATCAGCGACATAGATTGCGCCGACAGCTCTTCAGACGAAGCTGCGCTCTCCTCCGCATTTGCCGCCGATTGCTGCGTTACGTTCTCAATTTGTGTCAGAGCTTTAGCCACTTGCTCAATCCCGCGAGTCTGCGCCAGACTCCCCAGGCTGATCTCCTCCACCATCGATTTCACCTTGGCAGATTCCTCAGTTATGCCTCGTATCGCCTTCTCTACTTGATCCACCCTAACCTTGCCGTCGTTGGTTTTTAGGATCGATTCTTCAATCAATGCGGCAGTATCCTTGGCTGCGTGAGCACAACGTTGTGCCAGATTCCGAACCTCGTCTGCCACCACTGCAAAGCCCATTCCAGCTTCTCCCGCCCGCGCTGCCTCTACAGCCGCATTTAAAGCCAAAATATTCGTTTGGAATGCAATTTCGTCAATCACCTTGATAATTTTGGCCACCTTGTCGCTCGATGCCTTGATCTCGGCCATTGATACCACCATCGCATCCAGTGAGTTATTGGTCTCTCCGATTTTGCGCTGCGTTTGCGCCACTAACCCTGCCGCCGCTTGAGAGTTCTCTGCATTCTTGCGAGCCATCGAATTGATCTCTTCTGTCGATGCCGCCGTCTCCTCGAGCGATGCGGCCTGTTCTGAAGATCCCTGCGCAAGCCATTGGCTGGACGATGCAATATGCCCTGCCGCGCTGGCCACCTGCCCAGCTCCTTCAGATAACTCATCGATTGCCTGATGAAGACTCCTCGTGATGTCACGCACAATCCAGATCACCACTCCTCCAATGCCCAAAGCGAAAGCAGCGGTCATCATTGTGAAAATGCGTTCGAAAGAGGCCTCTGATTCCTCGCGATTTCGGTCGTCCACCATCTGCTGCCCCAGCAAGTCAATAAACTCATCCAGACTCTTCCCTGCACTTTTGTACGCCGGCAAAGAATTTGCGGTTGCAAAATCGTAGGCGGCAGACCCATCTCCTGCAGCGCAAAGCTTGTATATCTTCGGAAACTGACTCTGAATAAAGTTGACCTTCGTCTCGATCTCCGCCACCAGTTTTTTCGACTGATCCGTAGACAACAGAGGCCGGATCGCCTCCAGTGCCTTCGAGACATTCCCCGCATCCTCTTCAAACAACCTCTTTGACTCTTCAATTTTGGCTTGATCTTTACGAAAACCGGCTACATACATGCCGCGTTGCGAAGCCAACATTTCCTTAAGGTTTACGTCGATCTCTTTGCCAAGAGTTATCTTTTGAGCAGAGCTGTCTACAAGCTTTCTAACCAGGGCTTCCGCGTTACTCGCCGAGTGAAGAGACAAAAAGCCCAATCCCATCATCAGCAAAATCATTACCGAGAAGCTGGCAAACAGTTTTCCGCTAATCGTAATTTTCGATTTCATTTGAAGCCTTACCAGATTTTTCAACCACTCCTTTCTCTTATCGGTAAGGAGCCTGAGGATTTTGAGGTTTTCAACCTAAGTCCGTTCTTGCCAGCCAACGATTGTCATTGACATCGGTGCCCTCAATCCTCCATCCTGAAACTCAACATGACGAAGCCACTTTTTGCGTTTCGCATGCTCGCCCCTGTCGCCGCGCTATGCATCCTTAGTCTCTATTCTCAAGTCCCTCAGCCAAACGGCGCGGGCGTCGAACCGGGAGTCCTCCCCGCCAAATGGATCTCCGGCGGCCCCAAATGTATGGAAGAGCCCGAGTGGCAAATCCACGAATACAACGCCGACCTCTACATCCTCCGCGAATCCGGCTGCACCCACTACGAAAAACCCTTCCTCTACGTCATCTTCGGCAATGACAAGGCCACCCTCATCGACACCGGCGCAGGCCAAAACGACATCTCTCGCGTCTACGATCTCGTCGTCGACAAATGGCTCAAACGCAAAGGCCGCACCTCCATCCAGAAGATGGTCATCCACACCCACGGCCACGGTGACCACATCGCAGGCGACTCCCAATTCACCAACCGCAAAGACATCGAGTTCGTCCCCTTCGATATCCCTTCCATCCAGAAGGCCTTTAACATCACCACCTGGCCCACCAGCATCGGCAAACTCGACCTCGGCGGCCGTACCCTCGACGTCGTGCCCATCCCCGGCCATCACAACACCGACGTCGCCTTCTACGACAAGCGCACCGGCCTCCTGCTCATCGGCGACACCCTCTAC
>CANGVB010000593.1 GCA_947456995.1 Bryobacteraceae bacterium
ATCGACCTCTGGCCGGTGCTGAGCGGAAAGCAGACTTCGATTGAGCGCGAGGCGTTGATCTATTTCGATGGCTGGCATGCGCAGTGCATCCGCAAGGGGAATTACAAGTTGCATGTGGCGCGTTTCAACTCGCAGGTGTATAGCCCGGCGCCAGCTGGCGGGCGAGTGAATTTGCCGCTCGCCAAGGCTGAGCTCTATGACTTGTCAGTTGACCCGGCGGAGAGCTATGACATTGCGCCGGAGCGCCCGGAGGTGGTGCGCGAGATGACGGCTAAGCTCGAAACGCTGCTGGCTGGCTTCCCGGCTGAGGTGCGCAAGGCGCGGGCCGAGACCTTGGCGCGGAAGACGCGTGGGAATGTCGGAACCTTCCCGATTCTGGTGCCTTAAGCTATCGATCAAGAAGTGGCAGTATTTTGAGCGATAGAATGGAAGTCTATCGCTCATGATCTGGAACTGGCAAAAACCCGATTGGCCGGAATTCACCTGGGACGCGTCTAGCCTGCGCAGGGCTGAGGAGCAGTTCCTGCTTGGGTGTGGATCCTTTGCCGGGACGGTGAAACATCTTGATTCAACAGATCGAGAGCAGATTACGATCGAAGCGATGAGCCAGGAAGCTCTTACGAGTTCTGAAATTGAGGGCGAGTTTCTAGACCGCGCCAGTGTTCAGTCTTCCATTCGCAGGCAACTGGGTCTGGGTAGCGACAAACGCCGGGTGAAACCCGCTGAGCGTGGGATCGCCGAGTTGGTGGTGGATCTCTACCGGTCTTTTGCCAACCCACTCTCGGAGGAGACGCTCTACGGCTGGCACCGGATGCTGGTTCAGGGGCGCGGCGATCTTCGTGATGTTGGCCGTTACCGGCGCGACGAAGAGCCGATGCAGGTAGTATCTGGTGGTCTTCATGCTCCCAAAGTACACTTTGAGGCACCGCCTTCAGGGCAGGTGCCTGGTGAGATGGGGCGCTTTATCGAGAGGTTTAACCCCACTGCACCCGGTGGAATAGAAGCCTTGCCAGCGCTGACGCGGGCGGGGATTGCGCACCTCTATTTTGAGTCGATTCACCCGTTTGAAGACGGCAATGGACGAATTGGCCGGGCGATCTCAGAGAAGGCCTTGGCGCAATCGGTGGGACAACCAACGCTGACCGCATTGGCTGCCACGATTCTGATCCGTCGCAAGGAGTATTACGCGGCGCTTGAGGCCGCCAATCAGGGCAATGAAATCACTCTTTGGCTGAACTGGTTTGCAGGGATCGTAATCGAGGCGCAGAGCCGGACAGCAATTTCTATTGAGTTTCTCATTGAGAAGGCCAAGCTGCTGAACCGGCTGCGGAATCAATTGAACGAGCGGCAGGAAAAGGCGCTGCTTCGTATCCTTCGTGAAGGTCCTGAGGGTTTTGAGGGCGGATTGAGTGCTGGCAACTATGCGGCGATTACAGGAGCCTCCCCGGCCTCGGCCACTCGCGACCTTGCCGATATGGTTGAGAAGGGGGCGTTGTTGCGAAGAGGAGAAGGCCGCTATACGCGCTACTTCGCGAACTTGAGGATCTCGAGCGGCGAGGGCATGCCTCTGGTGCCGAAGCGGATGATGCCTTCGGGGTCGATCAAGTAGACGGTTCGCTTGACGAAAAGACCGTGGGCGCTGTAGAGGCGGGCGACTTCCTGCCCCTCGTCTACCAGTAGAGGGAACTCGAGTTTGTTCTTGTCGACGAATTTTTTATGGCTTTCGGCGGAGCCAGGGTTGATGCCGTAAACTACGGCATTCTTCGACTTCACGCGAGACCAGTTGTCGCGGATGTCGCATACTTGCTTGGTTCAGCCGGGGGTGTCGTCAGCCGGGTAGAAGACCAGGATGACGTTCTTCCCACGCATCTTCGCGAGGTCGACCAGGTTTCCGTCCTGATCTTTGAGTTTGAAAGGGGGCGCTGTGGCGCCTACCTTGAGCGGATCGCTCCAGAGCCAGCCGAGTTGAAACATCTAATTGATCATCCCTTACCTAGATAGATGAAGCGCACGATAAAAAGTGTCGTTAAAAGATAAACAAGCCAGCCGACCTGCGCGCCTTTGCCCCGGGCGACTTTGAGCAGGGTGTAGGCGATGAAGCCGAAGGCGAGGCCGTTGGCGATCGAGAAGCTTAAGGGGATGGTGACGATGGTGAGGAAAGCCGGTATGGCGGTCTCGGCATCGCTCCACTGGATTTCTGCGGCGTGGGAGATCATGAGGCTGCCGACGAGGATGAGCGCGGGCGCGGTGGCGGCTGCGGGGATTACGCCAACGAGCGGCACGGCGAAGAGGGCGACGAGAAAGAGCAGGCCGGTGACGATGGCCGTGACGCCGCTGCGGCCACCGGCGGCGACGCCTGAGGCGCTCTCGATGTAGCTGACGACGGTAGAGGTGCCGGTGAGGGAGCCGAACATGGTGGCGAGGGAATCGACGGTGAGGATGCGGCCGACGCGCGGGATTTTGTTGTCGCTATTGAGCAGGCCAGCCTTTTTGCCGACGGCGACGAGAGTGCCGAGGTTGTCGAAGAGGTCGACGAAGAGGAAGACGAAGACGATCTCGAAGAGGCCGAGATTGAGCACTCCGGGGAGGTCGAGGTGGAAGGCCGTTTCGCCCAGTTGCGGGAGGTAGCTGGGTTGCCACTTCCACTGGACGACGCCGAAGATCATCGCTGCAACGCTAGTGCCGACGATGCCGATGAGCATGGCTGCGCGGACGCCCCAGGCCATCAGGGTGGCCATCACAAGCAGGCCAGCGAGGGCGAGCAGGGTGTTGGGGGCGCGGAGGTTGCCGAGGGTGACGGTGGTGGCGGGGTCTGGGATGATGATGCCGGAATTCTTGAGGCCGATGAAGGCGATGAAGAGACCGATGCCGACGGCGACGGCGGAATAGAGCTCGGCTGGCATGGCTTCAACGATTTTTTGACGGAGGCCGGTTAGAGTTAAGAGAAGGAAGGCGATGCCGGAGAGGAAGACAGCGCCGAGGGCGACCTCCCACTTGACGCCCATTCCCTTGACGACGACGTAAGTGAAGTAGGCATTGAGGCCCATGCCGGGGGCGAGTGCGATCGGGTAGCGGGCGTAGGCGCCCATAAGGATGCTGCCGAAGGCGGCGCTGAGGCAGGTGGCGGCGGTGATTGCGCCGAAGGGCATGCCGGTTTCAGCGAGGATCGACGGGTTCACGAAGAGGATGTAAGCCATCGTGATAAAGGTGGTTGCGCCGGCCAGGATCTCGGTGCGCCA
>CANGVB010000594.1 GCA_947456995.1 Bryobacteraceae bacterium
ACACGGACACTCTGAAGGTGTGATGGCCGCGCTGAAGCGGATCAAGGAAGCGCTGCCGCACATTCAGGTTGTTGTTGGCAATGTGGCTACCTATGAGGGTGCGCGCGATTTGATCGAGCTGGGTGCTGACGGGATTAAGGTTGGTATCGGGCCTGGGTCGATTTGCACTACGCGTGTTGTGAGTGGTGCGGGTGTGCCGCAGATTACGGCGATTGCCGAGTGCGCCAAGGCGACGCGGCCAGCGGGTGTGCCGTTGATCAGTGATGGTGGCATCAAGTTCTCTGGCGATGTGACCAAGGCGATTGCCGCCGGTGCCGATTGCGTGATGATTGGCAGTCTTTTTGCCGGGACGGATGAGAGCCCGGGCGAGACGATTCTGTTTCAGGGCAGGACCTTCAAGACCTATCGCGGGATGGGTTCGCAGGGTGCAATGGCGCAGGGTTCGAGTGAGCGCTATGGGCAGGAAGGCGCTGGCAAGCTGGTGCCTGAGGGCATTGAAGGCCGCGTAGCGAGCAAGGGGCCGCTGGGCGAGCTCGTGTTCCAGTTGGTTGGTGGCTTGCGCGCCGGTATGGGTTATTGCGGCGCTGGGAATATTCGTGAGTTGCAGGACAAGGCGAAGTTCTTGCGGGTGAGCCCGGCGGGCCTGCGCGAGAGCCATGTGCACGACGTGATCATCACGAAGGAAGCGCCGAATTACCGGTTGGAATAGCTCTATTTCTTGATCGCGTCGAAGGTACCTTTGGCGACGCGGATCTGAAGTTGCGTTCCCTTCTTTGCGTCCTTTGGGCTGCGAACAATCTTGCCGTCTTCGAGACGCACGATAGCAAAGCCGCGCTCCAGGATGCTGGTGGGGTTGAGTTGCTGTAATTGCCCGGCGAGGGATTTTTGACGCAGGGCGTACTGGTTGAGCAAGACTTGCATGCGCTCGCGCAGGGCGGTTTGCATGCGTGTGATCGCATCGCGGCGCTGCATGAAGATGAGGCGGCGGTCGAGGGCGAAGAGTTCTATCGTTGATTTCTGGTATTGCAGCTTTAAGCGCCAGACACGAATCTTCAGCAGCGAATCCATGCGCGCGTCGGCTTCGTCTATCTGTTGGGCAACTCGATTGAGGCGGCGCTGGATCAGGGCCTGAGCGCGGTCTACCCCATTGCGAAAAACGTTCTCGCGACGGATGCTGATGGCGTGGCGGATGCTGCGGCTCATGGCACGGTCTAGGCCGTCGAGACGTTCGAGCAATGCGCTCAAGTCTGGGGCGATGATTTCGGCAGCGGCAGATGGAGTGGGGGCTCGAAGGTCTGCTACGAAGTCGGCTATGGTGAAGTCGGTTTCGTGGCCGACCGCTGAGACCACAGGAATTGTTGAGGCGACGATGGCTCTGGCGACTGCTTCGTCGTTGAAGCTCCAGAGGTCTTCGAGCGAACCTCCGCCGCGGGCGACGATGACGACGTCAGGCCAGCCGCTTTCGCTGAAATAGTTTATGCCGGCGCAGATTTGTTCTACGCTGCCGCTGCCCTGGACGAGCGCCGGGTAGATGCGGATCTCAAGGCCCTTACTGCGGCGCTCGAAGATGTTCAGCATGTCCTGAATAACGGCCCCGGTGGGTGAGGTGACGATTCCGATGCGGCGCGGGTATTTGGGGAGTGGCCGCTTGCGGTCTGCTTCAAAAAGGCCTTCTGCGGCGAGTTTCTTCTTGAGGTCTTCAAAGGCTTTCTGGAGGGCGCCGACACCGATGGGCTCGGCGGATTCGATTAGAAACTGATAGGAGCCACGGGGTTCGTAAAGATCGATGGAGCCGCGCGCCTGCAGCATCAGGCCGTCGCGGAGCTGAAACTTCAGCAGACGCGCGCTCTGGCGGTACATGACGCAGGAGAGGACGGTATCTTCTTCTTTCAGATTGAAGTAGAGATGGCCGCTGGCCGCAGCTTTGAGGGCCGAGACTTCACCGGTGACGTAAAGATTAGAGAAGCCTTCGCGCAGGGTGCGCTTGAGTTTGGCGGTGATCTGCTTGACGCTGAATTTTTCCGGCTGCCAAGGCTGCCACTCCAACCCGATTTGTTCCACTAGATCGATCTTAGCGAACGCTATGATCGAAGGAGAAGCATGAGTACTCAAACGCGGCACGTCCCGCTACTGGATCTGGCCGCCCAGCACGCGCCCATCCGTGAAGAAATTCTGGCTGAACTGATTCCGTTGATTGATTCGCAACGCTTCATCATGGGGCCAGCTGTCGGTGAGTTGGAGTGCAAGATCGCCGGCTACACACAATCGCGCTTCGCAATCGGCTGCGCATCCGGTAGCGATGCTTTGCTGCTGGCCTGGATGGCGCTGGAGCTCGGGCCCGGCGACAAGGTGATCACGACTCCGTATTCATTTTTTGCCACCGCTGGATCTCTGGCGCGCATCGGTGTTGAGCCGGTCTTTGTGGATATCGATCCTGTCACTTTCAACATGGACCCGAATCAGGTGGAAGATGCCTTCCATCGGCATCAGGATATCTGGGCGATCCAGCCGGTGCACCTTTACGGTGGATGTGCCGACATGGACCCGCTGCTTGAATTGGGATTGAAGCATGGTGCGGTGGTGGTGGAAGACGCAGCACAGGCCATTGGTGCCGAGTACAAAGGCCGCCGGTGTGGCGCAATCGGCGCCATGGGCTGCTTTAGCTTTTATCCGGGGAAGAACCTGGGGGCTTACGGGGATGCTGGCATCGTGACGACAAACGATCCAGAGCTTGCCGAGTTGCTCGCGAAGCTGCGCCTGCACGGTGGCCACAACAAGTACTATCACGAGCTGGTGGGAATCAACTCTCGCATCGACACCCTGCAAGCGGCAGTGTTGAAAGTGAAGATGGGGCATCTCGACGCCTGGACTCAGCGCCGGCAGGAGAATGCTGCACGTTATGTGAAGCTCTTCTCCGCTTTGGATCTCCCGATTCAGTTGCCCGTGATTGCGCCTTATCAGACGCGCCACGTGTTCAATCAATTCACGATCCAGTGCGAGCGCCGTGATGAATTGAAGGCGTATCTCACCAGCAGGGGAGTTGGTTCAGAAATCTATTACCCACTGCCGCTGCATTTGCAAGCGTGCTTTGCGGATCTGGGCTACGAGGCCGGTGATTTGCCAGTGAGCGAGCGAGTGGCGCAGCGTGCGCTGAGCCTCCCTGTCTATCCGGAGTTGAGCGAAGAAGATCAGAACTACGTGGTGAGCGTGGTTGCTGAATTCTACAAAGATTC
>CANGVB010000595.1 GCA_947456995.1 Bryobacteraceae bacterium
ACCATCGAAGCCGATCCAGATCAGATCGAACAAGTCCTCATCAATCTCACCAAAAACGCCGTCGAAGCCGGTGGCGACGTCCGTATCGGTTGGGGCCGCACAGTGGTTCTTGCCGGGCCCAGACTCGAAATCTGGATCGAAGACGGAGGCCCTGGTTTATCCAATACTGCCAACCTCTTTGTACCCTTCTTCACCACCAAACCCGGAGGCAGTGGCATCGGTCTTGTCCTCTGTCGTCAAATCGCTGAAGCCCATGGCGGTACATTGGAGTTGAAGAACAACACAGGCAAACCGGGTTGCACGGCCCGCCTGTTACTTCCCCTGGCATCGCATGATTCATTGGCTACTCCTGTTGGCCTTACAATTTGACCCGCATCTCTCACCAAAATTCACCGAGGCTTCACGCCTGCTCCAGCAGCAACGCTACCCCGAAGCGATCCTCATCCTCGACTCGCTAACCAAAGAGAAACCAGCCGTCGGTGAGTATTGGTATTCCCTCGGCATCGCCCAGGCTGCCAGCGGCAACGCCACTGCCGCCCTCGCACCCCTCGAAAAAGCCTGCACCATCTCAGACCGTGTCGCCAGATCCTGCTACCACTGGGGCCGCCAGCTCCAGTCGATGCGCCGCCACGCCGACGCTATCGCCGCCTTCGATAAAGCAGGCAAGAACGCCGAAGACTCCGTCCTGCTCACGGCCAAAGCACTCAGCTACGAAGCGCTCGATCAAGCCAGTGCCGCCGATCAGGCCTACCGTGGTGCTCTTGCCGAAAGTGCTCTCCGCCCCAGGAACTCAGCCGAGATCCAGCTCCGCTACAGCGCCTTCCTCATCCGTCAAGGCAAGATCGAAGCTTCACTCTGGCAGCTCGATCAGGTCATCCGCAAGCAACCGTTCATGGGAATCGCCTGGCGCGAAAAGGCAGGTCTATTGATGGCAGTAGGAAGAAAAGAAGATGCCGTCGATGCCCTCGAACAAGCCATCGCTCACGGCGAGCGCAACCGCGACAACCTCCTTCTCCTAAGTCGTCTCTATGCCGAGTTAGGCAACAAAGACAAGGCGCAGTCTTACAAGAACGAGGCCACTGCTCAATGAGCCAGTGCAATCCGCGTTTCTAACGTAATCACCTGCTGCTCAGCCTTGGCCGCTTCGGCAAAACGCTGTTGTTCACGCATCAGCTTCGCGTACAAAAGATAGGTTCCACGCAGCGAAGAGGCGTTCACCCCAACAGATTCACGAGTCACTTCGATCGACTTCTCCAGCGCCGCAATTGCCGCATTCGCCCGCTTGCGCTTCACTTCGATATGCGCCATCAGATACGCTGCATCGGCCTGGCCCATGGCATCCATGTTGCCGCGATCCAGCAATCTTCGAATCCGTTGCTCTGCTGCCTCCCACTTCCCCTCATAGTATTCAAGCCAGGCCAGCATCTTCTCTGCAGCACTCCGGTTCTTCACCTCTACCCCAAGCGCTTCTTCAATCACAACCCGCGCCCGCTGCCAGTGATGCTCAGCCATCTCAAGGCTGGCCAGGCTCAACAAGATCTGCGCCCTCACGGGATGCCTCTCAGGCACTTCTCCGAGAGCCTCCATGAAATGCCCCCGCGCCTGCTTCAGTTTCCCGATCGCGATCAAGCTGGTCCCCAGATTGTTGTGCAATGCTACAACCGATTTCCAGTGCGGCTTCTCCAGTTGCTTCTGTATTGCCAGAGCTTGTGAAAGACTCCTCAGCGATTCTGCAAAGCGGCCTTCCAGCTTCTCCACCAGCGCCACATTCACATACGAATCGGCAAGGCCCGCCTGCCGGGCCTCGCCCGCCTCAAGCCTTTCGCGCAATACCTGTCGAAACAGCTTGCCTGCCGTCTTCCAGTCTCCAACAGCACCATACAGCGAACCCAGATTGCTCAACGAAATCCAGGTCTCATGGTGCCGTGGGCCATACTCGATGCGCCGGATCTCAAGCGATTCTTCCACCAGGGCAAAGCCCTCTGAGGCTCGCCCCCGGTCCTTCAGCAGCATCGCCAGATTATTCAGCACCACCGCTCGCTGCCGCCGGGCTGCCCACGGCAGGATCGCGCGATACTGCATCTCTGCCCGCTCATACTGTGCCTCCGTATGCAGCACATGCGCCTGCGCATTGCTGTTGACGATCCAGTCCGGGCTCAATAACGGCAAGAATAGAATTGGCATGACTGAAGATGACATCCATCTTCAAACTCCAAAAGATCCAATCCCGCTCCTGCCGCCTCACCACTTATGGTGCCAATCGCCCGTCACCCAGTGGTGCCACTCTGGCATTTCACCTTCTTCCTGGACGATGATGAAATAGGCCATGCAACATCCAAGTTTGACGATGAACATGATCCAGTTAGACCCTTCCCGGTCTGATTCGATGCAGTTCCAGTTGTACTCTTCCATGCGCGAAGCGATTGTCAGCCGCCAGCTCCAACCCGGCGGCCGCCTTCCTTCCACCAGAGAACTGGCCACGCGTTGGGGTGTTTCGCGCAACACCGTCATGGGCGCT
Organism: Bryobacteraceae bacterium; assembly: GCA_947456995.1. Classification (GTDB taxonomy): domain Bacteria; phylum Acidobacteriota; class Terriglobia; order Bryobacterales; family Bryobacteraceae; genus Bryobacter. The sequence goes on from CANGVB010000595.1 coordinate 2,519, forward strand.
TTTGATCAGCTCATCGCCGAAGGCTACCTCGAAGGCCGCCAGGGCGCAGGCACCTTCATCACCAGCCGCGTCCCGGAATCCTATTTCCTTGCCTCCAGCTCTGGCCGCGAAGCCTGCACCGCCATTGCCGAAAGGCGCGCTGCAGAACTCCGCACCCGCCTCACGCAGTCCCACTCTCGAGCCTGCCCTCGATTTCCGCTGCTTCCGCTCAGACCCACGGTCCCCTCGCTGAATGAGTTTCCCATGCACATCTGGGAGCAAAACCGGCGCGCCGTGCTACGCCATGGTGAAAATTCATTGCTCACTTATGGTGACCCGCTCGGCTACTGGCCTCTCCGTCGCGCTATCGCCTCTTATCTCCGCGATAGCCGGGGCGTCCGCTGCGAGCCGTCCCAGGTCATTGTCTGCTGTGGCTCCCAACAAGGCATCTACCTCGCGGCATCGATTCTGCTCAATGCCGGCGATGTGGTCTGGATGGAAGACCCCGGCTACAACGGCGCAATGCTGGTCTATGAGCGCTTTGCCTGTCGTATGCAATCCGTTTCCGTAGATCGGGAAGGTATGAATATCAACGGTGGCCGCGGTCTGCTGGGCCCCGCTCGCCTTATCCATGTCAGCCCTTCACACCAGTTCCCACTCGGCAGCACAATGAGTCTCGAGCGCCGCCTCCAGCTTCTAGACTATGCCCGCGAAACCGGCGCTTATATCCTCGAAG
>CANGVB010000596.1 GCA_947456995.1 Bryobacteraceae bacterium
GCTTCTGAACCGCATGCCTTCAGACCGCCGCATGATGCTCGAAAAACGCATCAACAATCTCAACAGTATCAAACCCGAAGCTCGCGAAAAGGCACGCAAAGACTACGAATACTTCCAGCAACTTCCACCCGAGAAGCAAAAGGAAGCACGTAGAATCTTGAAGCAAATCGCCGATCTCCCCGAAGACCGCCGCAAACTCGTCCGCGGCGGCATCCACAACCTTCGCCAGCAAACCCCAGAAGTCAGCCAGCGCAGAATGTCGTCCAAAGCCTTCAACGAACGCTTCAACGAAGACGAACGTAAGCTAATCCGCGAAGCCCTCGACGCACTGCCACCCCAAACTGAAGTTAAGGCTCAATAAACCAATACTTTTCTGTTGGGCTGAAAAAGCCTGCCGATGAGCTTTTGAGAGCGGGAAATCATTTCCCCCAAATAAATCATCGTGCAGAAGCCCCAATTCCTCATCCCATTGGACGCCATCTCACAAGCTTGCCTGGTTCTTAAAAACGATCAGGGCAAACTTGTCGTCTCAAATTTTAACGACGCAACGCGTCAGATCTGGCCGAGTTTACAACCAGGTCTATCCCTTGAGTCACAATTACCATCCACAGACTGGCCCGCCTGGAAGGCAGGCATAACAGCCGGAAAGCCCTCAACCATCGAATCCCGGTTATCAGGCTTCACGCAGACTTTTACAATTTCCCCGCACAGCCTTGATGACAATATATTGATTCAACTCCAAAGCTGCCCAGAAAAAAAGCTCTATGTGCCCACCTATGAATGCGCTGCCTTTTTCAACCAGTCCAGCGCGATGCATCTGCTAACCGACAAAAACGGCAAATTCATCAACCTGAATCCAGCTTTCGAATCCTTTCTTGGCTTCACCAGACCCGAACTTACTTCGCGCCGTTTTTTAGAATTCGTACACCAGGACGACGTTCCATCAACAACCGCCGAGTTCCAGCAAATCCTCGAGGGCAAATCGTCCTCTGAGTTCGAAAACCGCTATCGTAGTGCAGACGGCACATACCGCTGGCTAAAGTGGACCGTGCCCCCTCCAGCCCACGGCAGCAAACACATCTATGCCACCGCAATGGATGTAACCGAAACCAGACAAATACAGCGAGAGAAGCTACTTCTGGCAGCAATTGCACAACGCACTCATAACGCTGTCATCGTCACAGATTCATCCGGCTACATTGAATGGGTCAACGAAGGCTTCACCCGTGTCACGGGATACCACCTCGAAGAAGTTGCCGGCAAACGTCCTGGCTCCTTTCTGCAAGGCCCGGAATCAGACCCGGCAACGATTGCCCTCATGAAAGAGCGCCTTCAGGCCGGCCAGGGTTTCCACGTAGAAATCGTCAATTACGATAAAGCCGGACAGAAACACTGGCTCGACATAGAAGTCCAGCCCATCCACGACTCAACCGGCAAGCTCACCCATTACATGTCGATTGAGTCCGACATCACCAGCCGCAAAGAAAACGAAGAGAAGCTTCTCGATAGTCAGCGCCTCCTCAGAGACGCCGCCGCCATGACCAAAGTCGGCGGCTGGGAAGTAGACCTCGTTCGAAATCTCCCGCTCTGGAGTGAAGAGGTTTACCGCATCCACGAAGTCCCCTTCGACTATCAGCCCACCCTCGAAGAAGCGATTGCCTTCTATCCCCCAGGTGCTCGCGAAACCATTTCAGCGCTAGTTGCCAGATCGATCTCAAGCGGCGTTCCCTGGGACGTAGAAATGCCGCTCATTACCGCAAAGGGTCGCGAAATTTGGGTACGGACTGTCGGCCGTCCAGAATTCAAAGACGGCAAATGCACCCGCCTGGTCGGATCCTTTCAGGACATCTCAGAGCGCCGAAAACGCGACGAACAGCTACGCCGCAGCGAGGCCCGCAACCGTGCTCTGATCGCCGCCTTGCCAGACTACCTCCTCCACGCCAACGAAGACTTCGAAATCATCAGCTTCTATAACGCCGAAGGTGGCAGCCCCGATTTCCCGCTCCGCGATTCCATCGGTCTGAATCTCAAAGACATCTTCGCGAGCGAAGTTTGGGAGCGCATCGCAAAGGCCTGCGAGATGATCGGCATCGAGGGCTCAAGCGAAATTGTCGACTACGAGCTCTTTCTCGATCACAAACTCCACTACTGCGAAGCCCGCATTTCCAGAACCCAGCTCGGCGACATCCTCCTGCTGATCCGCGACGTCACCGATCACCACGAAGCCGAAGCCTCCAGCTACAGCTATGTCGAGAGTCTCGAAGCCGCCAGCCTCGAACTCGAATTCGCCAAGCAACGCGCCGAAGACGCAAGCCAGGCCAAGAGCCAGTTCCTGGCCGTCATGAGCCACGAAATCCGCACCCCCATGAATGCCATCATCGGCATGTCCCGCCTGATGCTCGACACCAAGCTCGACGCAGACCAGCTCGAAATGGGCGAAACCATCATGCGCTCCGGCGAAGCCCTGCTCGAAATCATCAACGACATCCTCGACTTCTCCAAGATCGAAGCCGGCAAGACCGACCTTGAAACCATCGAATTCGATCTCGACAGAACCCTCGAAGACGTAGTCGATCTGATGCAGGCCAAAGCCCAGGAGCGCGGTATTGAACTGCTCTACTGGTTCGATCCAGACACCCCAAGACAAGTCGAAGGCGATTCAGCCAGAATCCGCCAGATGGCCCTCAACTTCGTCAGCAACGCGATCAAGTTCACCAAAGAGGGCTACGTAATGTTGAGGGTCCTCCCCTCGGGCACCAATCGCATCCGCGTCGAAGTCGAAGACACCGGCATCGGCATCCCCGACGACAAGGTCAATCTCCTCTTCCAGCGCTTTTCGCAAACCGATTCCTCCACCACCCGCCGCTTCGGTGGCACCGGCCTCGGCCTCGCCATCGTCCGTGAACTGGCCGAGTTGATGAACGGCGAAGTAGGCGTAGAAAGCAAAGCCGGCCAAGGCAGCGTCTTCTACTTCGAAATCGAGCTGCCCGGCAAAGCACCAGCCCCCAAACCAGTCCTCGAAATTCCCCAGCTCAAGCTCGAAGGCACAGCAGAATCGCTCCGTGCCTTCTCAAGAATCCACCAGGAATTCAACCGGCACTACCCCGTCAACTCCCACCGCATTCTCTCGATCGATTCCACGCGCCTGCCACACCCCCTCACAGGCCGCGCCCTGGCCGAGAAAATCGCCGGCGAGTCCATCCGCAAGTCAGGCAGCGAAACCAA
>CANGVB010000597.1 GCA_947456995.1 Bryobacteraceae bacterium
GACGCCCGAGTACTTTGCGTCTGTCGATGGCCGGGGAGACGCTCCGCTCAATGCCCTGGAGCTGATCAGTTTCTTGCGAACCTCGCAACATGTAACCGGGGATGCCCGTTATGAGACGGAGCTGAAGAAGGTGATCGATGAGATGGGTTACCTGAAGATCGCCGGGCAGCTTAAGGAATTGCGTGAGGAACTCAATTACAGCGATGAAGAACTGGCGATGTTGAGCTTTTATCCATTGCTGGTTTACGAGAAGAATCCTGTCTACCGCAAGGGGGTACTGAAGGCGCTTGACGACTGGTTTGAGAACATGCGCCCGGAGCGGAATCCGCTGTGGAATGCGATTTATGAAATCGGCCGGGGAGAAAATCTGGAGTTGCGGCGGGCCTCGATCGAGACGTTGCAGCGATTGCCGCTGGACATGCGGAAGTGGACGGTGGAGAACAGCTGGCGCAAGGATTTGCCGTTATCGAAGAGGCCTGAGCGGTTTGGCAAGCGTGAGACCACGGTGTTTTTGCAACCCGATGAGCGTCCCGTGATGAAGTGGAATGGCAATCCGTTTGTTCTGGATGGGGGCAATGATGGACGAGGCGAAGATGACGGGACGACGTTTATTCTGCCCTATTGGATGGGCCGCTATCACAAGCTTTGGGGCGAGCGCTGAATCCGTAATACCCAGAGGACAAAGCCAACGACGAGGCGGGGCATATCGAGCAGATCTCGCCAGAGTGGGCGGCCGTCTTTGCCAATAATCATCGCGCCGCGCCGCATGGCGTAGGTGTTGAAGAGCATCGCGACGATGGTGAACAGGACGCTGACGGTGAAGCTGGTTTTGAGGTGCGGGGTACCGCGCAAGGTGTGGACGGTGAATTCGATCAAATGATTGAGGGCCGGGAGCGCGACTGAGGTAATCATCGTAGCCTGCCAGACGGGCTGGGCTTTTCTGAGGCTTTGGATGACACTGCCAAGGAAGCCCGCCACAATAAAGCGCCAGATGAATTCGGCCTGCATGGCGCCAATCGCGGCGTCACGGCCTGAAGACAGATTTACCGTAAAGTAGATCGCAGCGCGGATGAGTGCGCTGGTAACGGCCGACTTCCAATTCCAGCGGAGAACGAGTTCGTGCCAGGGGTGTTGGATCAGTCGGCGCAGTACTACGGAGACTGCTTCATTTGGCATGCCTCTGGCAGGATAGCGTGTCTGGAGCGCAGTGTAAATTGCGCAACAATAACAGGACATGACTTTTCTGGACGGGATTCAAATTGGCGCCGAGATGGTGTCGACTGTTTTCCTGAATCTGGTGAAAAGTCTGCTGGCCCCGCTGCTGTTTGCGCTGATTGTGTCGTCACTCGGGAAATCGAGCGGAGATGCGGCGATGGGCCGTATCGGGCTTAGGGCCATTCTTTACTTTGAAGCGGTGACGGGCGTGGCAATGCTGATCGGCTGGGCGGCAATGGCGTACTTTCAGCCGGGGGCAGAATTGGGGTTGCTAGCCAAAGCTGCGGCGCCTGTAACGCAGCCGGGGGCAACGATTGTCGATTCGCTCGTGTTGTCGGTGCCGAGTTCTGTCGTGGATGCGATGAGCAAGAATCTGGTGCTGCCGATGATGATTTTCTTTGGGCTGATGGGCTGGGCGGCAAGGGCGCAAAGCAAGGCAGCAGCGCCGATGATTGAGTTTTGCGATTCGTTGCTGGCGGTGATCTTTGGCTACGCGCACTATGTGATGAAGTTGGCACCAGTGGGCATGATCGCGGCAGTGGTTGCGCAATTGTTGGGCGGCGGGTGGAAGAGTGTGGGGAGTCTGGCGAGATTCGTTTTGGCGGCAGTGGTGGCTCAGTTGATTATGGGAGTCCTGGTCTTTGGACTATTGATGGTTTTGTTCAAAATTCCGTTTGGAGCATTTTTCCGTGCGACCCGGCAGGCACTTGGGATTGCGTTCGCGACAACATCGAGTGCGGCGGCGCTGCCGAAGGCGCTTGAGGGAATGGAGCGCTTTGGCGTTCGTCGTGAACTCTTGGGATTTGTGATGCCACTGGGATTGAGTTTTAACCTTGCGGGGAGCAGTATTCAACTCGTGATGGGGGTGTTGTTTGCCGCACAGGCCGCAGGGATTGAGTTGTCCTGGGGACAGATGCTGATGGTGTTGTTGACGCTGAAGGGGGCCGTAAAGGGGGTTGCAGGAATCCCGCGGGCGAACTTTGTGATTCTGAGCGCAACATTGCCTACGTTTCAGTTGCCGATTGAAACGTTGCCGCTCTTGCTGGCTGTGGACGGGATTATCGATATGGTGCGGACGCCAGTGAATGTTTTGGGAAACTGTCTGGCGCCCGCGATTATTGCCCGCTGGGAGGGCGAGAGCTTAGCCGAGCAGAGCGGCGAGCTTTGATCCAGGCACGATAATCGTTTCGTTGCGCTCTGGGCCGTTGGAAACGCAGCCGACTTCAACGCCGGTTTTGGTTTCGAGGAATCGCAGATAGTCCATCGCTTTGGACGGAATCTGGTCGAGCGTGGTAATGCCCTTAGTGGGGGTCTTCCAGCCTGGCAGCACTTCATAGATCGGGACGATGCGGGCCACTTCTTCGTTGGTGGCGGGCATATCCGTGACAGCCTTGCCATCCACTTCGTAGCCGATGCAGACGGGGATCTCGTCGAGATCGTCAAGCACATCGAGCTTGGTGATGATCATGCTGTCGAAGCCATTGATGTCGGCGGTGTAGCGCAGGAGCGGCACGTCAAACCAACCGCAGCGGCGGGGACGGCCAGTGACGCTGCCGAACTCGTTGCCGGCCTTACGGATGCGGTCTCCGGCTTCGCCCGGAATTTCGCTGGGGAAGGGCCCTGCGCCGACGCGGGTGATGTAGGCCTTCGATACGCCGATAATGCCGTTGATTCGCGTGGGGGCGACACCAGCGCCCGTGCAGGCACCACCAGCGCTCGCGTTGGAGGAAGTGACAAAGGGGTAGGTGCCGTGGTCAATGTCGAGCATCGTGCCTTGGGCGCCCTCGAAGAGAACATTCTGACCCGCTTTGATTGCGGCGTTGACGTAGCTGGAGGTGTCACGAACCAGCGGACGCAGCTTTTCGGTGAACTGGCGGTACTGGTCGAGAATTGCGTCGAAGTCGATCGTCTCTGAAACCTTGAAGGCCGCAGCGAGTGTCATCTTGTCTTCGGCCAGCATTCGGTAGAGGTGTTCAAAGCCCTGCGGGGAGACCAGGTCTGCCATGCGGA
>CANGVB010000598.1 GCA_947456995.1 Bryobacteraceae bacterium
CACCGATCCCACCAATGTGAACGAGAGTGGCATCGACATCGTCGCCTCACCGCCCGGCAAGCGTCTGCAAAACGTATTGCTGCTCAGCGGTGGCGAGCGCGCCATGACCGCGATGGCCCTCCTGATGGCCATCTTCAAGTTCCAACCCAGCCCCTTCTGCGTACTCGACGAAGTCGATGCGCCGCTGGACGAAGCCAATATCATCCGCCTCACCAAACTGGTGAAAGAGATGTCAGACAACACTCAGTTCATCTTCATCACGCACGCCAAGCGCACCATGGAAGCTTCAAGCTCCATGTACGGTGTGACGATGCAGGAGCCAGGTGTTTCCAAGCTCGTCAGCGTCAAGTTCAACGGCGGCGATAAGCCTGCCGTGCCCGTTCCACCCCCCAGCCAAGACATGGCCGTCACCGCGTAAACTGCACCGGACACGCGTGACGACGACCGGTCTCGCGCACGTGTCCAACAATTTACGCCGTGACGGCAGTCATGGTCATCTCCAAGAGTGTGAATCTTGTTGTCATTCTCGGAGACCAGTTGGATCTTTCGAGCGCAGCCTTCGATGGCTTCGACCCCAAACACGATGTTGTCTGGATGGCCGAGGTCGATTCGGAGGCTGTCGCCGTTTGGAATCACAAAGCCCGCATCACGATCTTTCTGGCCGCAATGCGCCACTTCCGCGATGCTTTGAAGTCGCGCGGCTTTGCGGTGGATTATCGCGAACTCGACGACAAAGCCAACAAAGGCAGCCTGATCGCAGAACTCAAAGCCGCGATCAAAAAGCACAAGCCAGCAACAGTGATCCTCGTCGAACCCGGCGAATACCGCCTTCTCGAAGAGTTTCGCAACGAGATCCCGAATCTCGAAATCCGTCCAGACCGCCACTTCCTTTCCTCCGTCGATGACTTCCGCGAACACGCCAAAGGCCGCAAGCAATTGCGGATGGAATACTTCTACCGTGAGATGCGCCGCCGCTACAAGATCCTGATGGAAAAGGACAAGCCCACTGGCGGTGACTGGAATTACGATCAAGACAACCGCGGCAGCTTCCCCAGGTCCGGCCCCGGCCTCCTCCCTGCCCCGCTGGAATTCGAGCCAGACAAGATTACCCGCGAAGTGATGACACTAGTGGAGCAACGCTTCGCTAAGCACCCCGGCAAGCTTCAACACTTCAAGTGGCCCGTCACACACGCCGACGCCAAGCTCGCGCTAGAAGACTTCATCACCAATCGCCTGCCCCACTTCGGCACCTATCAGGACGCGATGTGGACCGGCGAGCCCTGGCTCTATCACGCCCGCATTTCCAGCAGTCTCAACCTCAAACTGCTAGACCCTCGAGAAGCCTGCAATGCCGCCCAGGAAGCCTACGAGCGCGGCGAGGCTCCGCTAGCTGCCGTAGAAGGCTTCATCCGTCAAATCCTCGGCTGGCGAGAATACGTGCGCGGCATCTACTGGCTCCACATGCCGGACTACCTCGACAAGAACGCGCTCGAAGCCACCCAACCTCTCCCCGCCTTCTACTGGACCGGCGACACCGAGATGACCTGCCTCAGCCAGTCCATCGGGCAGACTCTCGATTACGGCTACGCGCATCACATCCAGCGCCTGATGGTCACCGGTCTCTTCACCCTGCTTCTCGGCGTTGACCCCAAGCGAGTCCACGAATGGTATCTCGCCGTCTACGTAGATGCAGTGGAATGGGTAGAGCTACCCAACACCCTTGGCATGAGCCAGTTCGGCGATGGCGGCATCATGGCCTCCAAGCCATACGCGGCAACCGGCAAGTACATCCAACGCATGTCGAACTACTGCAGCAAATGTCAGTACGACCCTGCAGAATCCGTTGGCGACAAAGCCTGCCCCTTCACCACTCTTTATTGGGACTTTCTGATGCGTCACGAAACAAAGCTCACCAAGGTAGGTCGTATGGATATGCAACTGCGCAATCTGGTGCGAATCGAGCCGGCAAAGAAGGCCGCCATCACCAGGCAGGCAAACGAAATTAAGGAACGCTACCAATGAAATACGTCATCACCGCCGCCTATGGCGGCACCGGCACCGCCCTCACGCATCGCCTGGCAGCCAAGGGTCACGAGTTACTGCTGATCGGCCGCAACGGAGACAAACTAGCCGCCCTCTGTGCCGAAGTCAACGCCCAATACGTCGTCACAGACCTGACGAATCTCGAAGCAGTAGAAGCCGCTGTGCAGGCCTTCGGCCCCATCGACGGCATCGTCAACTGCGCCGGCAGCATCCTCTTGAAGCCCGCCCACATCACCACAGAAGCCGAATTCCAGCAAACTCTCGACACCAATCTCAAGACCGCCTTCATCGCCCTGCGCGCCGGCGTCAAGAACATGCCAAACGGCGGCTCTGTCGTGCTGATCTCAACCGCGGCCGCCCGCCTCGGCTATGCCAATCACGAAGCGATCGCCGCAGCCAAGGCAGGCGTGATGGGCCTCGCACTTTCAGCCGCAGCCACTTATGCCGCCCGCAACATCCGCGTCAATTGCGTAGCCCCCGGCCTGGTCGATACACCCCTTGCTTCGCGCATCACGGGCAATGAAGCAGCCCTCAAGGCCTCCACCGCAATGCACGCGCTCAACCGCATCGGCAAGCCCGAAGACATCGCATCCATGATCGACTTCCTGCTCGATCCTTCAAACGCCTGGATTACGGGGCAGGTCTTCGGAGTCGACGGGGGCTTGGGGACAGTACGCGCCAAGTAGCGAACCAAGCGTCACGCGGCCAACCGCTTTAGACGCTCTCAGCAAACGCAAGAACACTTGCGCAGTCAGAAACGCATCCCCGCCTGCGGTGTGCCGGTCATGCATCTTTACGCCAAACATCTCACAGAGCGAATCGAGCGTAAAGCCCTCTCGGATGGCCCTTCCTGCAAAGGCCCCGGCATCGTTGAGGTGCAGCGTAAGGTCCATCGTATCGAGCGACAAGTTCTTCAAGCTCAGATCAAAATGCTTCCCACAGGCGAAGTCCAGCGCCTGCACATCGTGTCCGATGTGATGCCCCACAATGACACCATCGCGAAGGTAATCGAGAAACAATTCCAGCGCCTCAGGCTCATTCATCCCGTCCATTGCTTCATCGCGAGTGATGCCATGCACTGTGACGGAAGAGTTGTTGTAAGCAATCTTGAGCATAACCTCAAAGGAGTCATCGAGCAGAATTTCACCATCGATCACAGCAAGGGCGCCAATCGTG
>CANGVB010000599.1 GCA_947456995.1 Bryobacteraceae bacterium
GCCAGGATTGTCGTCAGCGTCAGCAACGGCAGCGACAACCTGTCAACAAACAACGTCAGCGGAAACGAATACTCACCACTCCGGAACCAGACTCCAAACTCAGCCGTAAAGTGCTTTTGCCCGCTCAATACAAGTTCGATCGCAAACAGGATCGTGAGCATGCAGGAAACAGAAAAGCCAATCGCCGTCACATTCGCAAGCCGTCGTTCTTTCGGCTCCCAGCCCACCATCCAAAAGGTGGCAAAGCCAAAGAAGAGCAGTATCGGAATGGCTACCGCCGCTGCCAGCAGAAACTTCGGGTCAAAGGGATAATTCAAGCGGCAGTCCTTCCAATGTGGGCAATCCCCAAATGTTTTTTGTGCCCGCGATACCAGTCGGCAGACGTCAATGCACTGCCCAGTCGCTCATCGTCGCCGTCAACACTTTCAAATTCTCCCTTGCGGTAGATCTCGACACTGCCATGCTCCGGATCGACACAGGCAATCCGGATCCATTCGTTGTCCACAAACTCTCGCAGCAACGGGCTGCCCTCGATGCAGGCCTTCAGCCGGCCAGGCCGCGCCTCCACCACAAATAGAATCCTTACCGGCTCATGCAACTCAACCGTCTGTTGAGGCAATCCCGTACGCAAGTCCCCTTCAAATCCGTTCATCACTCCCAGCAGTGCCGACACGTTATGCGGCAGCTTCGTCCCGCACCCATAACCTTCGTTATCCACCGTCGAAAAATAGTATTCCAGGCTGATCCCGCCACACACTGGAACCACCGTGTTGAGCACACGAGACAAGCTCTCTCCACTCTCATCCAGCGTCGGATCATACGATACAAGAAACGAACGTCGATCCAGAAACAATCCCCGTGTCAGCCCACGCCGCCCCACGACACAAACTGCATTCGTCCCGTGCCCATACTCTGGCCTTGGCTCAGCCATATTGCTGGATCGCTCTTCAACATGATGCAGCGCCGCCAGTGCCGTAGGAAACGCCTCAGCCGGATGAAAGCGCCGCATGCGTTCCAGCGCATTGCGTTCCCGGGCTTCATCAAGGCTATACCGCAGCCGCTCAAGCTCTGCCCGGTGCGTTGCAGGCACATGCTCAACATCAAAAAACTCAATGTCATCACTGGTGGTATCGTGAATGCCGCCAACAAAAAACGTATCTTCGCCAATGTGGATGCCCCGCTCCTTCAGCCCCTCGCGTACTTCGGGCCGATTAGCCATACTCGCAAAAGACCGCGCATTCGGGCCTCCACTAAAGCCCCCACAAGCCCCACATCGATAAGCCGATTCATGCGGGTTGTTGATCGTTGTTGAGCCATGTCCAAGAATCAGCACAAGCCTCGCAAACCCTTCATGCATTCCCGCTGGATACAAAACACTCGCCACACAGTTGATCTTCTCTTCGCGAGAAAAACCCTGAAAAAGTCCATCTTCACCCTGCTCGCAGACATGCTCGTTCTCTCTCACATACTGCAACTCGGTTCGTGGCTTCGGCAGAAAATGTCCGTTGAGCCAGCGCAACAAAATCGAGTATTGCCTCGGTGCCAGCACTCGCGTAATCAATGGGAAGATCGAAAACACGCCCAGCACCACGGTGATAAACCAGCCCCCCACCAGCGTCCGGCTGGATACAAACAGGTTCCATGCCACGCTCGACCAAAGCTTTCTTCTGCTACTCCGTTCGGCATGCAAGTCCCGGTCTTCCTCATGCGGCTTCTCAACCACCGCATGACGAGGGGTCACCACTACAGGGCACAGCGCAGATCCGCTCGCCGCATCTAGCCCCAGATAACTCATCGCCACGCCAAAGAATCCCGCCACTCCAACCGTTTCAATCGACGCATCCACTTCCTCAAGATGCCGCCGCAATGATTCCTCACGTTCGTCAATGCAGAAAAAAACTTGGGCCGACACCTGTGCTTGAGGAGACACAAGGCCGATACGCCTGCGGTGTTGGCCCAAGGGGAGTAAAATTTGACGTTCATGGCGGCGCTCGTAAGCAAGGTGCAACACCCTCCGCCGCTCCAGCGAATCAAATCGCATTACTTCACGATGAAAGGCCTCAAAGTCGGCATCGCTCCAGCTCTGTACCTTCTGCATTGAAAACCCACAAGCCAGCGCAGCTTCGCACAACTGTGCCGCCATCACCAGCTGTGTTGTTCGAGCATTCGTCTGCAACTCCACCCGCCAGGCCTTCGCGTCCCCGGCCACAGACTTCACCGCAGCCAGTGTCAGCGTCAGCCGCACCGCCAAAAATTCCATCAGCGAAAACGGAACCAGATCATGAGGCGCCAGCCCCGGCTGCAACTCCAACTGCGACATCATCCCTGCCCAGCCCGGCAGCGCAAGTAGCTCCGCACGCAGAAAAACTTCCAGATCCGCTTCACTCACACCCAGCTCAGTTGCGGCCTTCAGAACCACTTCGGCCGCATCACCGTCTGCTCTCTCAAATGCTTGTCGTAATCCTGTCAGGTGTTCGCTAAAGACACCGCCAGGCTGCCGCATCAACACTTTGACCGCATTGAGAAATCCCAGTTCACGATTGGGCATAGACCAATAGGCAAGACCCTGATCGAGATACGCCGCCGTCCATCGGATCAGCAATGGGTGAATGATCTCGTCCAGATCCAGCCCATACTCTGCAAGAACCCCGTCCTTAGGGCGCTCGGGCTTCTGTCGTGTCTTCGTCCCACCTGCGCTCGCTCGACGCTCGAACAGCGTCAACATCTCTACCGGCTCCAGTTGCCCATCCCCAAGCATCCATTCCACATTCCCGGCATCTATCGCACGGACACCCGGCACCAGCATGCGCTTCCGCAGAAAGCTCAAAAGGCAGACGTGATCGCCAATTGCCTCATTCGGTTCTGCGTTGAGAACCTCGAAGATGTCTGCGTATTGGATGCGTCCCGATTGCAGCGCCGCCCGATAGGCTGCCTCACTCAGATACGCGTTCTTCCCAAACAGTTCTCCAGCCTTCACCACCGCCTCATCAAAAGGCAAATGCTGAAAGGCATGTAGTGTGTTGTGGTGAACAAAGATCCCGATCGGCCCCTGCGCAGGTAAAAGATGCCCCAAATGGGCGATCAAATGCCGAAGCTGCTCCGTCCGGTCTAAAATCGTCGCTGATTCTTGAGGATCCATCGATTGCCTAACCAATGTTCCCTCTCACAAACTCCAAAAGATATCCCTTCTGTAGGGGCATTCTTTACCGGTCAGAC
>CANGVB010000600.1 GCA_947456995.1 Bryobacteraceae bacterium
CATTGTCAGCCCAACCGGAGCTTTCGATCGATGGAAGAGGAACATCAAATGAAGCACGACACAAAGTGGCTCAACACTATCCCAGCGCGCTAAACCCAATCTCCGCCAAATCCGGCACCGCCGCCAGCACCTGCCGCTGCGCAACCAACCCGCCACTCCCCTGCTGCGACCAATGCCCCGGATGCGCTCCCGCCGCAACCACCCGGTCCTCTTCAAAATCCAAAAACAAAATCTCGTCCCCAACCTCAAGCTTCACGCTCTGAGCCACCCCACGATTCTGCACCCAGATCACATGCGATCCCTCAATCACCTGCAGCAGCGTCGGCGCAGCCGGATGATGCCAGTTCGCCGGCTTCTCACTCGCCGCCTTCTTCACATCGTCAATCCGCTGAGCCCCAACCAAAACCTCAGCACCCAAAGTCGCCGTGCCAATCACTGCCCCACCAGTCTCCACATCATGAATCACGCAATATTGCATTAGTCCACCTCCAGAACGTCCAGCATACCAACAGCCGGGTATAAGCTATTGCTTTACATCTATGAATCGCAGATCCTTCTTACACACTGCCGCAGCAGCAGCCGCCCTCCCCGCTGTAGCCACACCACAGGCAATCCCCGATCTCGGTACCAGCAAGATGAAGATCACCAGCGTCAAGATCGTGAAGTCCCGCCCGCGCATCCCTGTCACCCCATTCAAGCCCTTGCCCGGCGCATGGAGCACGCAGCAGGTAGAGGTCGCCAACCCGATGTCCATCTACCCCGAGTACAAAGCCACCCGCTCCCTCTTCAATCCTGATCCCGGCAAGCTCGAAGACTTCACCGTCGAGGTCACCACCGACAAAGGCATCAAAGGCTACGGCAACGGCGGGCGCGCCGGCAATTACATCGTCGAAGAGCACCTCGTAAAGCTCCTCCTCGGCAAAGACCCCTTCGACATCGAAAAACTCTGGGACATCATGTGGCGCTCCACCATGAGCTACGGCCGCATGGGCGTCACCATGAACGCCATCAGCGGTGTCGACGTCGCCCTCTGGGACATCATCGGCAAAGCCCTCAACACCCCTGTCTACAAACTCCTCGGCGGCCAGACCAAAGATCGCATCCCCACCTACTGCACCGGCAACGACATCGAACAGCACGTCGAGTTCGGCTTCAAGCGCCTAAAGCTAGCCATCCCACACGGTCCCGCCGATGGCCGCGATGGCATGCGTAAGAACCTCGATCTCGTCAAGCGCGCCCGCCAGGCCCTCGGCCCCGACGGCGACATCATGCTCGATTGCTGGATGGCCTGGACCGAACGCTACACCATCGAAATGGCCGAGATGATGGAACCCTATCGCATCTACTGGATGGAAGAAGTCCTCCAGCCCCACGACTACGCCGGCTTCGGCCGCCTCCGCAAAGCCATCAAATCAACCCGCATCGTCACCGGCGAACATGAGTACGGCCGCTACGGCTTCCGCCTCCTGCTCGAAAACCAATCGGCCGAAATCTGGCAGCCCGACGCCCAGTGGTGCGGTGGCCTCACCGAACTCCGCAAGATCGCCGCCCTCGCCGCCGCCTACGACATCCCCGTCATCCCCCACGGTGGCGGCTTGACTCCCGAATCCGTCGCCTTCTCCATGGCCACCGTCAACGCCCCGTGGTGCGAGATGTTCATGCCACCCCCAGGCGGGCCGCGCGACTATTACAAAAAGTTCGAAGAAGACTACCGTCTCACCCGCGGCCCCGAAGGCATCTACATGCAGCCGCACGATAAGCCCGGCTTCGGCTGGGCCCCTGCGGCCTAAAAGCTACCGCAGCGCTTCAATCACCATCTGCAAGGTCTTCCCCGTGGAATCCCCCACCGGCGTGGCCTTCCATCCATCCCGGGACCCATCGTACTTGTAGCGCACCGGCAGCCTCGTCAGCGCCGGATCATACTGCCCCTCAGTGCCACCCATCTTGTAGATCACCATATCGAGCGAAGGCACCACATAGATCGCATACCCGCCAGACCCACCCTTCCAATAAGCATCCTTCGGCACCCCGCTCAAATGCCCGTCCTCATTGAAATTGAAATTAAACGAATGCGTAAAGTGCGGGTTATAACTCACACTCCGCCCGCACATCCGCGCAAACTCAGCCGGCAGAATCTGCGTCTTCCCCCACCGTCCCTCCTTCAGCATCAGATACCCAAACCGCAGCATATCGGTAGACCGCACCGCGATACTCCCGCCACCCGGCGTATGAAACATCCGCCCATCCCCATCAATGCCACTCTTCAGCTTCGGCCGGTACATCGCATAGCCCCAGGTCCCAAAACCAAGCGGCCCCGTCAGCCGCTTCCGCATGTAATCCTCCATCTCCATCCCCATCGTCCGCCGCACAACAATCGCCGCAATATGGCTCGATGCAGTCGAGTACGAATAGCAATCCCCAGGCGCACACCATAGCGGCTGCTTCAGCGCAAACTCATCGGTCGTAGACCACGGCCCGTTATCAATCGTTGGCTCCTTCCACTCCTGCTTCTCACCCTTCACATAAACAGGATTCATCCCCTTTAGGCCCGCCGACATCGACAACACCTGCCCCAACGTGATCGTTGCCTTCCGCTCATCATCCAAAGGAAAAATCTCCGCAGGCAAAAACTTGCGACTATAAACCTTCTCATCCAACCCCGCGGCAAACAGCTCCGGCTTATCCTGCATCATCATCCCCACGGCGACGCTAGTAAACGCCTTCCCACAAGAAGCCAACTCCGGCAACGCCTCCCGGTTCCCCCGCCCAAAATACTTCTCATAAACCAGACGTCCATGCCGAACGACAAGCAACCCGCCATGCTGGCTCGTCTTCTCGACATAAGCAAAAGCCGCATCCAGCTTCGCCACATCGAGCCCCGTCTCCTTGCGAATCTTCGCCGCATCCCGCAGCGTCCTCCACCCGCCCTGCGCATCCGGCTTCGGGAAATAATCCTCCCCAACACAAAACCCGCAAATCAAAAATAGGACAAGAGAAAGGCGCATCATAGCGCCCATCATCATATAGCCCCGACGCAGCCCTAAGCCAGCTCCAGATCCCGCAGCAACAACCGCAACTCCACCAGATGCGGCCGGTTCAGCCGCAACGCATCAATCGTGTACCGCGCCGCCAGCGTCTTCCCCCGCCACTTCCCATTCTTCTGCGCAACAAAATGCTCAGCAAAAGAAGACGCACAAAGATCCACAAACTCGA
>CANGVB010000601.1 GCA_947456995.1 Bryobacteraceae bacterium
CAGAAGCAGACGGAACTTCATGGATTCTCCTTGGAGCAAAAGCTGATGCGAAAGCTATCACATTTGACCAAGCCAAAGAAAATCAGTACAGATTAAATTTTAGAAGTGAAACCGAAAACCACCCGTACCCCAGAAGCCGGGCGTCTGATAGCCGGCTTCATAGTAGGTGCGGTTGTTGATGTTTTCGAGGCGCGTAAAGAGTTCGAGCTTGTAGCGATCCCGCAAGGGGATTCGGTAGCGGGCAGCGATATCGGCCTTGCGTGGCCCTTCAAAGCGGAAGGCCCTGCTGCCTGTAGAAACAAAGAATGGAACCAGGTAGCTGGAGGCATTGAAGTAATCAAAGGTGGCGTCGAAGTTCTTAGTGAAGAAATAGGTAGCCGTCATTGAGTAGGTATGCGGGAAAACTCGCTGCGACTGCAGTTCACCAGTAAGGAAGATCGGGCGGCGCTCGAGCGTGCCGGTGTAGGTGTAAGCAGTTTGGAGAGACAGCTTGCGAGTGGGCTGGAGCGAAGCAGACAACTCGACGCCGCGGGCCAGGCCGCCGCCGGTGTTGAAGTAACCGCTGGTGCGGCCATAGGGCTCGCGTGGTACCGGGCCGAAGCCAACTACTTGCTGAAGACGTGTATAGAAGTAAGTGGCGGCAACTTTAGCTTTGCTTCCGAAGAGATACTGGTCTACGCCAAAGTCGATTGAGAGAGCGCGGTCGGGTTGCAAGTTGGGGTCGCCGTAGATGCTGTAGCGTCCGCTGAAGAGAGCAGTGCCGAAGCGCTCGTAGAGTGAAGGAGCGCGGTATGCCCTGCCGATGTGGGTACGGAATTTGGTGCCTGTTCTGGCGATGAGATAGGCCAGTGAAGCATCGCCGGTGAAGGCGCGGGGCGGAGACGAAAGGTCGCCTCTTTCGTAGAAGGCAGGGGCTCCAAAGAAGTTGGGTTGGCGCAGATTGAAATCCTGGATGCGACCACTCAGATTGAGAATCAAGCCGCTGAAGAGCTGAAACTGCTGCTGGGCATAGACTGCACTGGATCTCTGGGTGATGCCCACACGGCGGGTATTTCTGGTAGCTGGATTGGGGTTATTGTCGTCCCCGAAATTGTAGAAGTGTTCCCGCTCGAACTCGTATCCGATGAGCAGGTTTTGGCGCTTGGCCCAAGCGTAGTTGAGCCGGGCGGCAACCGTGTCAAGTTCGCCACCAAACTGATTGAAGTCGCGAAAGCGGGCCTGGAAGCCGGAGCCGCCGGGGCCGTTTGCATCATAACGATTGGTGTAGAGGCGGTTGTACTGGAGCCGGAGGCTGAGCTTGTTTGTGATCTGCCTGTCGAGGCCGACAAGCCCCATGATGGTGCGGGTGGCGCGGCGGGCATCAGGATCGTTTGTCTGGGGGTTGTAGAAGGCGAGGGTGCCGGGGATGACCCCTGATGGAAAGGCGATGCCGGATCTGGCACCAGGACCCTGGTTGTACTGCGAGAAGGCCTCGGTGGTGAAGAGGCGTGTGGAGATTGAGGTCTTGGGGTTGAGTGCAAAGCGAGCAAAACTCTGAGTGCCGGAATTGCGGTAGCGGTCTGTGCCGTCGACCCCATCCAGGACATTCAAGTGGATGGCAGAGGCGGACCACTGGAGGCGGCCCTGGCCGCCACTGGCTTTGGCAAGGCCCCGGAGGAAACCCAGGCCGCCACCTTCAAAATCTACCTGGCCGTGGGTGGCTCCGCCACCGGAATCAGTGATGATGTTGAGCGTGCCACCGAGGGCGTTGGTTCCGTAGAGTGAGGATTCGCTACCGCGGCAGGCTTCGAAGCGGTCTGGGTTCACCACCAGAAGGTCTGACAAAAGACTGCCCGCATCGCCCTGGGTGGAGGTAGTATCGCGAAAGCGGAAGCCATCGATCAGGACGGCGGTGTCGGCAGTGCGAAGGCCTCGAGTTACGATGCGAGCAACAGCGCCGGGGCCGCCTGTCTGCTGCACCTGCATACCGGGGGTGTTGCGAATGGATTCGAGGAAGAAGACCTCATTGCGTCGAGAAAGAGCTTCTTTGTCGAGGATGTCAAAAGCTTTGCCGGAGTCTTCTACCGAGGTTGCCAGGCCTTCGGCAGTTACAGTGATTGAAGATCGTTGAGCCACTGGTTCCAGACGCAAAACAAGGCCGGGAGAAGGGCCCTCGAAACGAAGGCCTTTGGGGAGGGAGAGGTTGTTGGTTTCCGCAGTGAGCAGATAGCTTGCGGCTTCAGGAACATCCAGCGAGAAGGTTCCCGACTTGTTGGAAGTTGTTGTGGTGGGGTTGGAGGCACCGGCCGGGTAAACGCTGATGCGTGCTCCGGCAATGGTGTTTCCTTGAGCGTCTTCGACGCGCCCGCTAAACTGCGGACCTGCGGCGATGAGAGTGAGTGTGGTGAGAAAAAAAGAAAGAATACGGCTATTCATCCGTGCGGCTCCCCTTCGGAGTGTTCGGAAATGCGCACGCAATTTTGCGCGGCGGTCAGAGGCAGGTATTCGGACTCACGGGCAAGAGATCTGGCCTACTGAGCGCGGCTTCCCAGGCTCTGAAGAGCCCAGTGCCAAAGTGCGCTGGTCGTTCCCGTTTACCGCTGCGGGGCAGTTCTGGATTCAAACCAGATTCCCTGAACCGGTGACTGATGTTTAGAGTAGCTGCTTGCGACTTACAGCGTCAAGGAATATTTTTCAGTGCAGTCGAGTGGATCCGGTGGTGGGTGGATTGTGTTTGGAGCGCTTCTTTCGAGTTGGCGAATAGTAAATGAGCTTTTACGGAAGTGCTTTCGCGGCGGGTTAGGGGCAGCATTTGGTTTCGAACCTGTTTTTTTGTGTTGTTGGGAAGACTAGCTCAGGTCCTTGCCGGGAGAGGGAAAGAAGGGGGCTTTATGTTACTGATTGCATTGAGAAAAGTTTGAAATTGGTTTCGTTCGTGATTTTTTTTACTTTGACGAGCGGCAGCCCATTGTTTGGAGATGGGCTGCCGCGAAAGACACGTGTGGCTTCAGCAACTTTTGGGGATATTCAAATGTCAAATAGCTGGAGGATGGGTGCGGGCCCACGCCTCAAACCATTATTCGGCGGTGGGACCAAGTTTTGAGGGTGGAAGTTAGTGGTAAAGCTTTGATAGGGATGGACTTAGATTATTCGCAAATTGTTGTGAATGCTAAAGTTCTCATCGGCGGAACGGGGTAGGCAGGCGGGGGTGGAGGAGGCG
>CANGVB010000602.1 GCA_947456995.1 Bryobacteraceae bacterium
AGAACGATGCAGATGTATCGATCTGGCTGACGCCAGCCAATTGGCGCTCCGCTTCCTCTGCGCTGAGGAAAGGGTTGCCATTTGACTTTGAGTCGGCTGAATATGCACTGATGGCAACTAGGCCAAGCGCAAACGTTGCGAGGAGATTGTTTCTCATTGCTGCTCCAGAACTTCCTGACGTGATTTAGAAAAATGTGTAACTAGTGCCAATGGTGAAGGTGCGGCCAATACGGAAGGCCCTCACCAGGATGTCGGACTGCGTGTATCGGTAATGATTGTCGGAAAGGTTCTCTGCGCTAAAGCGCATGTTCCACTTTCCGTTTTCCTTGAGGTTGAGTTGATAGACAAAATCAAGAAATGTATTGCGCTCCTGATTGATGTCAGGAAGCCGGAAGGCTCCCACGTCTGTGATGCGACGGGAAACTGAATTCGCGTAAAAGCGGGCCGAAGAACGCAACTGTGGCCGGCTCCATTCTGCAATTCCATTTACGATGTAACGGGATTGGCCCACCAGCGCACGATTGCGGCTGGTCAACTGTGGAAACCGGTCCACCGGGATGTCTACGTTCGAGTCGACAAAAGTGAAGTTGGATTGCACAGAAAAATCCCTCAGCTTCTTCGAGAAGCGAGAAAGGTTGTAGCGCCATTCCAGTTCAACACCCTGATTCTTGGCTCCGTCTACGTTGATGAAGCTCTGCCGCAATTCTGATGCGGTCGGGCTGTAGATCTGCTCAATCGGGTTGGTGAATTTCTTGTAGAAATAGGAGGCTGCGATTACCTGATTTCCACCAGGGAAAAACTCATAACGCACGTCGAAGTTGTCGATCAGTGCACGAACCAGATTTGGGTTACCAACCGTCGAGTACCCACCAACGATGTTCGTGAATTCGAAAGGCGACAATTCCCGGAAGTCCGGTCGGTTCACCGTCCGCGAATACCCACCGCGAATATTTTGCCGCTTGCCTAAGGCATAGATCAGGTTAAAGCCAGGAAGTGCGTCGCGATTGTTGAGAGTAGCCGTGCTCGGGCGTGCATTGGGAATCAAAGGGTCCAGCGTGATGACGTCGATGTTGGCATCTTCCATACGCACACCAGCCACCAGTCGCCACTTGGCCCCAATGTTAAGGTCCACCATCACAAAGGAGCCCAGCACATCCATCGCAGCTTCGTACTTGTCCGTGCCACGCGTCACTTCACGAATGGCAAATCCATCCGGACGAATATTCGCTGTACTCAAAATCTGATTGGTGGGGAGCGTGAAATCAAGAGTGGTTAGACGAACCGGCTGGAAGCGGAAGCGGCGGCTGTCAAAATCACGGCGCCGGAATGTGCCACGGAAACCAGCCTTGAGAAGACCACTGAAATTTCCTTTGAAGAAAGGAATCCCCCAATCAGCTTGCGGTTCGAAGATATTGTCGTTCAGCTTGTTGAAGAAGCGGAAGCCCGAGTCACCAAGATTCAAGAAGTTGAATGGGTCCGTCGTACCGGTCTCTCGACCCCGAATTACCTGACGAAGATCAGGCTCATCGCGCTTGGAATTGGAGTAGGTGAACTGCCAATGAAAGATGCTGTTCTTCAGCTTGGCAAAGGCATGTTCGCCCTCGAGTCTGGTAGAGAGCAAAGAGCGCTCCACATAGCGGAAACGCGTATCCAGCACATCATTGCCAATACCGCCGTTCAAGCCTGTAAACTGCCTCACCTCTTTATCGCTATCGCGGGTAAGAGTGTTGCGAAATAGAATTTTGGAGGAAGGCGTCAAGCGGTAGGCAAGGTTCAACACTCCGGCCATGCGTGCCGACTCATTGTCTACGTTGAAGTCGTCATACTGCGAGAAGATTGCGGCCTTTCCACCACCAGAGTTCACCAGAAAGCGCTGCAGTTGGGGCGTACGCGAAGGAGTGTTGGCAAACGTGAAAGCACCAACCACTCCAAGCTTTCCGTAAGTGTTGCCGGCAACCAGCGAATAGCTCTGCTGTGGGCGAGCCGATGACTGCTGCTCCGGCTCATAGTCAACCGGGAAGGACTGCCCAAAGCTTTGGAATTGCTGATCGGAGAACTGTCCCACAAAGAGACGCTTGTCGGTAGGAATAATCGAAGGCAGCGCCCGGGAAGCCTTACCAAAGCCAAAGAAGTCACCGGATCCGCCTTTGAAGGTGTTGAACCGGCTAAAGGTAGTCTGTGTGTTGAACCCGTAGTTAACAGAAACCTGCAGCACTTTCTGCGTCGGGAATTCCACCGTATTCATTTGCACAAGGCCACCGGAGAACTCACCAGGCAGGTCTGCAGAATACGTCTTCAAAACCTTGATGTTGTCGATCAGGTTTGCCGGAAAAAGATCAAGCGGAACCACGCGGCGTTCTGGCTCTGTAGTCGGGATAATCGCGTTGTTCAGCATAGTGGCGGAGTACCGCTCACCAAGACCGCGAACAAACACGAAGCCATTGTCGACAATCGAAATGCCAGTTACTTTTTCAAGAGCACCCGCTGCATCAGACGCAGTAGAGTTCTTGATGTCATCTTTCGAGATGGAGTCAGAAACGGTGGCCGCTAGCTTGCGCTCTGACAAGATCGACTCCGCGTTGGATTCGATCGAACCAATTTTTTCATTTACCTCAACAGTAGTAACCGCCCCAAGCTGCTGCATTACGGTGGATGCGTCTACAGTCTCACCGGCCTTTACTTCTACATCGGCGATCGTCGTTTCATTGTGATTAGGGCCGGTATAGCGAATCTTGTACTTGCCGGCAGTCAGGCTCAGCGTGTACTTTCCATCTGGATCGGTAACAACCCGGGAATCTGCAATCCCATCGATGACTACCTGGATGTTTGGAATAGGGCGGCCATTGACAGCATCGAAGACAGTACCTGAGACCGTACCCTTGGTAACAGCAGCTGGCTGTTGCGCAAAACTATAGGACGCAAGCAAAAGAATTGCGACCTGAAAAAAGAACTTGTTCATTGGATTCCGTGCGTTGATATGAGTTTTTTTTGAAAATCTACTGGACCCAGATGGAGACCGAGTTAGAGGCAATTCCGCCAACAGTAATGAATACTGGCACCTGGCCGGTGACAAAGGCTTGATCGGGCACAGTCACATTCACCTGGCAGATGCCAGGAAACTGTGGATGTGCACCAGAGAACTGCACAACGGCCGGAAGATTAGCAACAAAGGCTTCGGTTCTGGCTACAGCCG
>CANGVB010000603.1 GCA_947456995.1 Bryobacteraceae bacterium
GCTGGCTCGCAACGAACTCGATGCCGAAAACAAGGTAATCGCCGACAAAGCCCTCGAAGGCACCAAGCCAAAGAAGCGCACCAACAAGCCCTCCAACTTTGTTACCAACGACGATTTCTGCCCCGGTTGTGGTCTCCGCCTCAAGAACCTCTCCGACGAGCAGAACAACTTCTACACCGAAATCTTCCAGCGCGAATTGACCGACGCAGAAGACCCCAACGTAATGATGGAAATGGGCAATCGCATGGGCAAGCCCGGCGTTCTTGCCTTCCGTGGCTGGGGCCTTGAGAGCCGTGTAGGCTCTGAATCCCAGGCCCAACTGGCCACCATCCGTAAGGACATCGAAGAAGCCCGCAAGAAGCTCGAGCCCTACTATCCTTACCTGCACGGGATCAAGGACAAGCCCCTCGATCAGATCTCAGAACTGCCACTTGCACTTCGCGGCGACCCGCTCCAGCTCGGCGATCAAGTGCCCCGCCACTTCCTCAGCGTCCTGTCTCCCGGTGATCCTCAGCCGATCAAATCCGGCAGCGGTCGTCTTGAGCTGGCCGAAGCCATCGTCAAGCAGCCGATCAATTCGCGCGTCATCGTCAACCGCATCTGGAAGGGCCACTTCAGCTCAGGTCTGGTAGACACCCCGAGTAACTTCGGCATTACCGGTGAACGCCCCACCAACCCGGAACTCCTCGAGTACCTCGCTGCCAACTTTGTTTCCAATGGCCAGTCGATCAAGAAGCTCCACAAAGAGATCATGCTGAGCTCGGTCTACCAGCTCGCTAGCGAAAACGAAGCCACCAACTACGCCAAAGATTCTTCCAACCGCCTCTATTGGCGCTACGAAAAGAAGCGTCTCGATGCCGAACAGCTTCGCGACTCCGTCATGTACGTCTCCGGCAACCTCGACCCCAGCCTCGGTGGCCCCTCAGGCGAGCTGAAGCCCAGCTTCCTCCGCCGCACCGTTTACGGCAAGGTGAGCCGCTACAAGATGGACGAGTATCTCCAGCTTTTCGACTTCCCCTCACCCTCGATCAGCGCCGAAAAACGCTTCACCACCACCGTTCCGCTCCAGCGCCTCTTCCTGCTCAACAGCGACTTCATGCAGATCGAAGCTGAAGAGCTCGCCAAGCGAGTAATGCCTGAAGTCGACAACCGCGCCCGAGTAAAGAAGCTCTTCCAGGTCATCTACGGCCGCGACGCCTCCGAAGAAGAAATCAAGCTCGGCATTGAATACATCAAGAGCGAGCCGATGCTTTCTTACGAAGAACGCAAGAAGAAGGAAAAAGAAAAGCCAGCTCCCGAAGGCATGCGTCGCGGACGCGGCCCTGGTGGTCCCGGTGGCCCTCCTCCTGAAGTCTCCAAGGCCGGCGGCCCGCCGACAGCGGTTACTGCCAAGGTAGAAATGCCAGCCGCTGAAGAAGCCGCCCCAGCCGCAGCCGATGCTCCTCCACCACCTATGGGCGACAACCCCTTCGGCATGGGCATGATGGGCGGTATGCGTGGCGGTCCGGCTCGCGAAGAAAAGCCCGTCGTCTACGAACCCTCCATCTGGGGACGTTACGCCAAAGTTCTGCTCAGCTCGAGCGAGTTCCTGTTCATCAACTAAGAGAGAGTCACAATGTCATCGCATAAGTCCAACAACCCAACAACTCGACGCGAAGCTCTCCGCCGCGTAGGCAACGGCTTCGGCATGATGGCCTTCGCTGGTATGGTGAACAATTCACTCAGTGCCGCAGGCGCGCTTGCCACTCCCGACGGCAGCGTCGGCTACAAGCTCGATCACCCCCAACGCGTCAAGCGCATCATCTTCCTCTTCATGAACGGTGGCCTTTCCACCATCGATAGCTTCGATCCCAAGCCCGCCCTCGACAAGTACGACGGCAAGCCAATGCCCGGCGGCGAAGTTAAAACCGAACGTAAAACCGGCGAGCTCATGCGCTCCCCCTTCACCTTCAAGAAGTACGGCCAGTCCGGCATGGACATTTCTGAACTCTGGCCCAATCTCGGCGAAGTCGCCGACGATATCGCCTGGGTTCGCTCTGTTCACACCGAGATCCCTAACCACGAACCAAGCTGCCTCATGATGAACACCGGCGCCAACCAGGCCGGCCGGCCATCGCTCGGTGCCTGGCTCACTTATGGCCTCGGCACAGACAATCAGAATCTTCCTGGCTACGTAGTTCTTTGCCCCGACCTTCCGTCCACCGTAGGCCCTCCACTCTGGTCCAACGGCTTCTTGCCCGCAATCAACCAGGGCACCTTCATCTCCGACAAGATCCAGACCAACCCCAACGCGCCGCCCGAGCCCATGGAAGCAGAAATGCCCACCAAGGACAAAGACGGCAAAGAGATGAAGAAGCCGGAGAAGAAGGTAGTCGTAGAAAAATCCTTCGACCCCAAGAAGCTCATCTCCTACGTCAACAATCCCAAGTTTGAGCTCACCGAGCAGCGTCGCGAAATCGACCTCCTCACCAAAATGGAAGATCTCAAGCGCACCCGCGAAGGCTCTGACGCGCAGGTGGAAGCCGTCCTCAAGTCGATGGAAACCGCCTACCGCATGCAGACCGAAGCGCCCGAAGTCTTCGACATCCGCAAGGAAACAGAAGCCACCCAAAAGCTCTACGGCCCCGGTTCAACTGCTCGTGGTTGCCTCACTGCCGTCCGCCTCGCTGAAAAAGGCGTCCGCATGACCCAGGTCTATTACGCCAAAGGCGACCCCTGGGATGCTCACGGCGACATCATGGCCCACAAGGTCAATGCCAAAAATTCCGATCAGGCCTTTGCTGCCGTGATCAAAGACCTCAAAGGTCGCGGCCTTTGGAAAGATTCTCTCGTGGTTTGCGGCTCCGAGTTCGGCCGCACTCCCGTACGTGAAGTCGGCGGCGGTGGCGGCAACGTCAAGCGCGGCCGCGATCACAATCCATTCGGTTTCACCATGTGGCTCTCTGGAGGTGCCGTCAAGGGCGGCAAAATCTATGGAGCTACCGATGACTTCGGCTTTAAAGCAGTCGAAAAACCGGTCCATGTTCATGACATCCACGCAACCATCCTGTATCTCATGGGCATCGATCACACCAAACTCACTTACCGCTACAGTGGCCGGGACTTCCGTCTCACCGATGTCAGCGGTAACGTCCTTCACGATCTGATCGCCTAACCGCGATCCACATTCGAGTTGACTACCCCTCCGTCC
>CANGVB010000604.1 GCA_947456995.1 Bryobacteraceae bacterium
CAAAAGCTGGAGGCCGCCACCACTTCACTTGATCGCTTCGGTCCTTCTGAAACTCTCGCCAATGCTTACAGCGAGATTGCCTTTTTTCGTGCCAGAAAAGATCGAAAAGCCGGAATCGAGGCCTACCGCAAGGCCGTCGATCTCTTTGAACGGGCACCAGACCGCAACCTCGCCCAGAAAGCCTATGCTCTCAAACGCTGGGGTGCCCTCTTACTGATTGAAAATCGTCTTGACGAAGGTATTGCCCGTTATCAGGAAGCCCTCAAGATTGAACGTGCGATCCCTGCCTTCCCCTTTGACATTAGTTTTACCCTTTCCGACCTTGGCTTTGCCGCACGAAGACAAGGTCGATTAGCCGAAGCCTTGACCTACTACAATGAGGCACTCGCAATTCGCGAAGCAGCACACGAGAAAGATCCCAGTGACAATCGAGTGATGACCAGCCTGGGCAACACCTTGAACTACCTCGCCTGGGTTTACTCCGATTTGGGAGCAATCGAGAAGGCGATAGAGATGGAACGCAGGTCTGTCTCCGTCGCCGAGCGCGTTTGCCGCCCGCCAAGCGATACTCCTGATGCGAAGGAAAAACTTGCCTGGCGCCGGCTCTATCTTGTACATTTCCGCTTACGCGGCGAAGCCAGGGCAGAGCTTGCCGAGCTGCGACAGTTGCTATCGAGCGTCAAACAGGCCCTGCAAGAACATCCTAACCCGCTGCTCGCGCGTGAACTCATTCCTTACAACGGGCTTTTATAGGTAGAGATAAATCCAGATTCCTGGCCTCACCTGCCTCCCCACAACCACCTCAAAATCTGAAATGATATGGGCAGTGATTAAGCTTTGTTTCTTCATGGTCCTTGCGCTGGCCGCCGTCGCGCAGGTGCCAGATGCCCAGTTCTTCGACGCTCAAGTCCGCCCCATACTGCGGGCCAACTGCTACGGCTGCCACAGCGAAGCCAACTCCACCAGCGGCCTCTCTCTCCAAACACGAGACTCCATCCTGCGCGGTGGCAATCGCGGCGCATCGCTCGACATCATCCTGAATGCTGCCCGCCACGTCGGCGACCTCAAGATGCCGCCCAACAAGAAGCTCACCGGCGAGCAGATCGCTACACTTGAAAAATGGTTCGCAGCAGGCCTGCCTGTCCCCGAAAATCTCGTTAAGTCCAAGCGCCCGGGGGCCAATCACTGGGCCTTCCAACCCATCAAGCCACAAGCCATTCCTGCCGTCACCAACACCACTTGGGCCCGCAATGCAATCGATAAATTTATCCTCGCCAAGCTCGAAGCAAATCAACTCTCGCCCGCCCCTGAAGCCGACCGCGCCACACTCCTGCGCCGCCTCAGTCTCGATATCACTGGCTTGCCACCAACCCTCGATGAGCTGAATAAATTCCTTGCAGATCGCAGCCCGGATGCTTACGAAAAACAAGTGGATCGCCTTCTCGCTTCCCCGCACTACGGCGAGCGTTGGGGCCGCCACTGGCTCGACATCGCCCGCTACGCCGATTCCGACGGCTACACCATCGACGCCCCCCGCGACATCTGGATGTACCGCGATTGGGTGATTCATGCCACCAACGAAGACAAGCCCTTCAATCAGTTTGTGATTGAACAAATGGCTGGCGACCTGCTGCCCAATCCCACTACCGCCCAGCTCATTGCCACCGGCTTTCACCGCAACACGACAAGCAATTACGAAGGCGGAATCGACTTCGAACAATACCGTGTAGAAGCCGTCGCCGACCGTGTCGCAACAACCGGCGCTGCCTTCATGGGCCTGACGCTCGGCTGTGCCCGCTGCCACGATCACAAATACGATCCCGTTTCTCAACGCGAGTATTACCAACTCTTCGCCTTCTTCAACAACACCGACGAGGTGGACAAAGAAGCGGAGCGCAAGTTCTTCAATAAGCCCTTCCTCGAAATTGGAAGTGATGCAGAAAAAGCTGAATTTGCCGCATGGAACAAAAAAGTTATCGACGCTGAAGAACGCATGCGCATGCGGCTGCAAGTCTTCTCCGGCGACCTTAAGAAGGACGAAATCCTCGTCGCGCTCGATAAAGAACTCGCTGACCTTCGCGCTCATAAGCCTAAGCTCCCGCGCACGATGATCATGCGAGATCTCCCCACTCCGCGCCCAGCCTACATCCATCTCGGCGGCGACTTTATGCGTAAGGGGGCACCCGTCACCCCAGGCGTACCAAGCATCCTCCCGCCACTTGGCAACAAAGCCCCGAACCGCCTCGCGCTCGGCGAGTGGCTCGTCGACCCCAAGAACCCGCTTACCCCGCGCGTCACTGTGAATCGTGTCTGGCAAGAATACTTCGGGCGCGGAATCGTCGCCAGCGAAAGCGACTTCGGCACCCAGGGCGACAAGCCCACACACCCGGAACTCCTCGACTACCTGGCCCTCACATTCATTGAAAAAGGCTGGAGCCAAAAAAAACTCCACCGCCTCATCGTCACCTCTGCCACTTACCGGCAATCTTCAACAGCCACACCCACAGACCCCGAGAACAAACTCTTCTCCCGTCAAAATCGCCTCCGCCTCGATGCCGAAATCATTCGCGATTCCTCGCTCATCGCCGCCAACCTCTTCGCGCCCAAAATCGGAGGCGAGAGCGTCTATCCGCCGCAGCCTGCAGGTGTCTATCAGGTCACTCAGGTTCGTCGCGAATGGAAGACATCCACGGGCGAAGACCGCTACCGCCGCGGCATGTACACGTTCTTCCAGCGCTCTGCGCCACACCCAAGTCTGATCGTCTTCGACGCCCCGGACTCCTCGGTAAGCTGCACGCGCCGCAACCGCTCCAACACTCCGCTGCAGGCGCTCACGCAGCTCAACGACGAATCCTCAACCGAGTTCGCCGAGGCCCTCGCCAAGCGTATGACCAGCTCTGGCACCAGCGATCATTCGCGCCTCGCCACCGGCTATCAAATCACCCTGAGCCGCGCTCCGCGTCCTGATGAGCAGGAGCGTATGCTCCGCTTCATCCGCGTCCAGCGCGACTCTCAACTCGACCCCTGGCCCGCCGTCGCGCGCGTCCTCATCAATCTAGACGAATTCCTGACCCGCCCATGAACCCACTCCTCCAAACCCGCCGCCATTTCTTTAAGGCATCCAGTCTCAGCCTGGCAGCCACATACCTAAACGCCGCCACGCGTCACCACGAGGCCAAGATCGA
>CANGVB010000605.1 GCA_947456995.1 Bryobacteraceae bacterium
CGGTAGGGGTTGCTATCGATCTCGACGGCGAAGGCGCCTTGCCCGGAGATGCCGGCGATGCCTGAAAAGAGGTCTTGTCTTTTGGCGAGTTCTTCGTAGAGCGGGTAGGGAATCTGGAGTCGTTCGACTGGCTTTACCGCTTTGCCGCTCTGCCAGGCGCGTTCGCCGGGCGGGAGATTGGTGGCGCGGATGCGCACGAGTTGCTCTGGGTGGTCGACTGGTAGAGTATGCCACAACAGACTGTCGAGGAGCTGGAAGATAGCCGTGTTGGCGCCGATGCCGAGCATCAGTGTAGTAACAATTACGAAGGTGAAGGCTTTGTCTTTGCGAAGGATGCGCAGGCCGAAGGCGATGTCCTGAAGGAGAGCTTCGAGAGCAGGGAAGGTCCAGTGGCGGCGGGTGGATTCCTGCCAAACGGTGGTGTTGCCAAGGGCGAGCCGCGCCTGGCGGGCAGCCTCTTCAGGAGCAAGGCCTTGACGCTCGAAGTAGAGTTGCTTGAGTGCGAGATGGGATTCCAGTTCGTCTTTGAGGTCCTGGTCCAACTGGTTGCGATGGAAGAGTTTTCGCAGTTGTTCGAGCATGCTTTAGACTCCTGAAGTGCGCAGGATGCGGCGCATCCCGATGGCGATCCGATCCCAATTGGCTCGCTCGGCTGCCAGGCGGGCGAGGCCGTCTTTGGTGAGCGTGTAGAACTTGGCCCGGCGCTTAGCTTCTGACAAACCCCAGGTGGCCGTAAGCAAGCCTTTGACTTCAAGACGATGCAGGGCTGGATAAAGAGCGCCTTCCTCAACCCGGAAGAGTTCCCCCGACTGCGACCAAATGGCCTCCATGATGGTGTAGCCATGAGCGGGGCCCGCGTTGAGGGTGGAGAGGATGAGGAGGTCGAGGGTGCCCGGGAGGAGCTCGTTGCGGCTTTCTTCCATAAGACTCTTATGGGAAGAATAGAGCGGCTAGCCGAAGATGTCAAGGGTTGCCGGGAGTATGATGTAGAGAAAGCGAGAGAGCAAATGTCATTACGCATCAATAGCGAAGCACCGAATTTTGTGGCCCAGACAACCAAGGGCGAGATTGATTTTCATCAGTTTATTGGTGATGGTTGGGCGATTTTGTTCTCGCATCCGAAGGACTTTACGCCAGTCTGCACTACGGAATTGGGCTATATGGCGAAGCTGGAGCCAGAGTTCACCAAGCGCAATTGCAAGTTGATCGGGCTGAGCGTAGACCCTGTCACGCGGCACGGCGAGTGGGCCCAAGACATCGAAGAGACTCAGGGCTACAAGGTGAATTACCCGATGATCGGGGACCCCGAACTGAAGGTGGCCAAGCTTTACAACATGCTGCCGGAGGACGCCGGAGAGACATCGGAAGGCCGGACAGCGGCCAACAACGCAACCGTGCGCACGGTCTTTGTTGTGGGGCCTGACAAGAAGATCAAACTGATGCTGGTTTACCCGATGACGACGGGCCGGAACTTTGATGAGATTCTGCGGGTTCTCGATTCCATGCAGTTGACGGCATCACACAAGGTGGCGACGCCAGTGAACTGGAAGAATGGCGACGATGTCATCATTGTCCCCTCGGTATCGGATGAAGAAGCCAAGGCGACCTACCCCGGCGGCTTCAAGACCTTGAAACCCTATCTACGCGTCGTCGCGCAGCCCAAGTAGGCATTGTGTCTGGAGTAAAGATTGAAAGGTATTATCTCGGCTGCCTGGCCCATGCCTCATACATGGTAGGGTCAGGCGGGGTTGCCGCTGTGATTGACCCACAGCGGGATGTCGATCTTTACATCGAGGCGGCAGCGAAGCTTGGCTGGAAGATTGAGCATGTGATTGAGTCGCATTTACATGCAGACTTCGTGTCGGGGCACCATGAGCTGGCCGAGCGCACAGGGGCGAAGATTTATATCGGTGCGCAGGCGGATGTTCTGTTTGACCATGTGGCGGTAAGGGATGGAGACGCAATCCGCTTCGGGGATTGCGAGATGAGCTTTCTCGAGACACCAGGCCATACTCTTGAGAGCGTTTGTGTGTTGATGAAGGATCTCAGCGAGCCTACGAAGCCCGGGGTTCTCTTTACTGGCGATACCTTGTTTGCCGGGGATGTAGGGCGGCCGGATTTGTCCCCCAGTCACACCCCGCAAGAGCTTGCCGGGATTCTCTACGACAGCTTGCACGCAAAGGTGATGACGCTGCCCGATGAGACCGAGATTTACCCGGCACACGGGGCGGGATCTTTGTGCGGACGGCAGCTGAGTTCGGAAAGCTCTTCCACGATCGGGCGACAGAAGCAAACGAATTATGCGCTGCTCGCCAGAAGTAAAGAAGAGTTCGTTTCCCTTCTGACAGACCAGATGCCGACGCGGCCTGAGTACTTTGCCCGCGATGTGGATATGAACCGGCGTGGGGCCGTGGCGTTGTCGGAATTGCCGGTGCTTGAGGCTTATCGGGCAGAGCAAGTGATTGAGTTGCAGTCTAAAGGGGCACTGGTGGTGGATACCCGGCCGTCTATGGAGTTTGCGGTAGCGCATGTGCCGGGGTCTGTCCACATTGCACTGACAGGGCAGTATGCATCTTGGGCGGCGCGGATTCTTGGCCTCGACCGGAAGCTGATTTTGCTGGCTGAGGACGAAGAGCATGTCAGGGAATCGCAGTTGCGGCTGGCGCGGGTGGGTGTCGAGAATGTAGCCGGATATTTGAAGGATGGGGTGATCGGCTGGATTCGGGACGGCAAGGTGCTTGAGTACATTCCGCAGTTGAGCGCGCAGGAGTTTCAAGAGTTACGGGCAAAAGAACCCGTGCGGGTGCTTGACGTGCGTGAAGCGGGAGAGCGCGAGGCCGGCTCGATTGAAGGCTCGCAATGGATTCCGCTGGGAGAACTGGAAGCGCGGATGGGCGAGATCTCAAAGGATGGCTTGCTGGTGGTGCACTGCAAGGGTGGCTACCGCAGCTCGATTGCCACAAGTTTGCTGAGGCGGGGCGGGTTTGAAGACATTGCGAATCTGATCGGCGGCTATGATGCCTGGAAGATCGCGTAGGATTTGGCCGTGAAGGGGGTGGATGTGGTGGTGGCAGAACGGTTGTTGCGTCGTTGAACACAACGCTCCATCAACACCTGGTAGTAGCGGCCATTTGCGGGGCGCTCTGGAGCTACCACGCAACCCGGTATTTTCTTGA
>CANGVB010000606.1 GCA_947456995.1 Bryobacteraceae bacterium
CCATTCTCGATCGCGTCTATCACATGGACCGCGGCTACGAGAAAATTGAAATGAAGCTCGCGCAGGCGGGCGCTCGCATCGAAAGAATTGCATAAGAGGAATCAACCGTGAAACACAATCCTGGCTTTTTGGCGCTGGTAAACGACGCGAAGTCTCGCGTTGCCGAGATCGATCTGGCTCAATACAAAGAGATGCTCGCCGCTGGTGAGCCCCATATTCTTGTGGATGTGCGTGAAGAAAGCGAATTCGCCGCCGGCCACGTCAAAGGTGCCCTCCACATGGGCAAAGGCGTTATCGAGCGCGACATTGAAACGAAAGTAGAAGACAAGAACGCCAGACTGGTGCTCTATTGTGGCGGCGGCTTTCGTTCTGTCCTGGTAGCCGACAATCTCCTGAAGATGGGCTACACACAACCGATCAGCCTCGATGGTGGCTGGCGGGCACTCAAAGAATCAGATATTGAGCTGGCCTAGAAGGCGATCAGAAACAACGAATACGCAATCAGGCCGAGACAGATAAACTCCGCCATCTGAATCAGCTTGAGAAACCAACCCGACATGAACTCAAAGCGAATGAGCATGGCGGCCAAAATCGCCGACAGAACAACCGACTGCGACAACCCCTCAGGGTTGAGCTGCAGATGCAACACGGTAAACACGTAATAGACAAGTGGCCAGTTGCTATCGGTAGATTGAGCGGTTGCACGGAAGTAAACCACGCCGCAGGTCATGGCGATCAAGATAATCGTGCTAATCCAATATCCGTCAATCATTTTTCGTCGCTCAACACAAGTTTAGAACGACCATAGCACGCTTAGAAACCCGGTGTGTGCCCGATAGTCCTGCAGGGCAAGAACTCGTTCTGCATAGTCGTAGTATTGATATCCGAAATTGGCTCGCAGCTTTTCGTTGATGCGGTAGCTCAGCCTCATCTGAGGCGAAACAAATCGGAGCGGGAATGACTGCGCCGCAAGCAAAGCCGTCTGCGTCGTAAAGCCAGCCCTTGCAGCACCTGTGTCCTGAGTCGAAGCAAAGCCGCCATATACATCCAGCTTCTTGAGCAAAGCCATACGCACACCGGCATGAACGGCATGTACGTTGGACACGAAGTAAGATCGATCCCCATCCACCTGATTGAAGTTCAGGAAGTAGGCAATGCCGGTAATCGTGTCCAGATGCAGCTTCTGGTAGCCGGCATCAACAGCGAAGCGGGTGTTGGGGGTCCAACTGCCATCAACCGTGTAATTGCGGCTGCGCGAAGAATGCCGAAAGAGGCTGATCGAGTTGAAGTTCACATTCGTGCGTGCTTGAGCAGCCACGCGATAGAACTTCTGCTTGTATTCCAGCCTTGCGCCGAACGCATGGTAATCCTTCTCACTGGTGGTGAGGAATGGCCGGTTCTGTCTACCGACTTCGCCGTCGGCAACCAGCGTTAATCCTTTGAGAGGACGAAGCCGAAAGCCTGCTGTTGCTGCTTGCAGACGATTGGATTGCTCTCCTGCCAGAAGGTCAATAAAGCCGGTGTCGTCAACCCGCTCGGTAGAGCGAATGCGACGGTCGCTAAATTGGTAGCCGCCCTGCAGCGAAATCCAGGGCCGCAGTGAAACATCAATCAAGGTTGAGTTGGTCACTGCGCGAATCCCCAGAAACTGGAAATTGGCAACAGTGGAATCGAGCGTGTTGTTGGTGAGCTGCCGCAGGGTATTGTCGCCTTCCATCTTGGTCTGGCTGAAGGCAGTGTGATTGCTGATGGTGATGAAATCTGTGGGCAGAATCGAGAAGGACAAGTTGGCCGAAGTAACGGGCCGGCGAGCATTGCCAAACACGAGTGTTTGTACATTACGAGCGCCACCACGAACAGCCCCCGAAGCCACTTCATCGTATATGAAATTGCGATTTCCGTCAGAGTGCGTGAATCGCGCATTCACCGTAAACCACTTGGTGTTTTCACTAAAGAGGTTCACGCGCCAGTGTGGCGTTGAGCCACGATATGGTTCATCCTGGCGTAGCCCGGACAACGTGGTGTTTGTAACTGTTGGGTCTAGCGGAATACCCGGGCTATCCAGATTGCCACGCGTGTCTTCTTTAAAATATTCCCAGCCCCGTTGCCAGAACAGCTTGAAGCCAGCCGCCTGAACCTGCCCCCCAATGCGGTATTCGTTTTGCTCTCTCCTTACGTTTTGAAAGAAGGGGAAGATGTTGCCACGAGCATCGAAAATGTTGGCAGTAGAAAGCGCAGGGCCGTCCTGCAAGTTGCGCGAGTAGCCACCATAAAACTGGATCTTACTCTGCGGAAAAAGCGTGAACTGGTGATCCTGCATGCGGCGCTGTAGATTTTGCCAGTGCTGTCCAAATGCAATCGTAAGGGCAGGATTGAAATAGTCGTTCAGACGCCAGTTCATCTCGTAGCGATACTTGCGATTCTTCTCGACGCGAAGATTGCTGTTTTGGTAAGGGTCATTGCCAAGGCCCTGTGTATTGAGAATGATCTCGTCGAAGTATTTGCCTTTGCCGTTCCGTGAATTCACGGTGAGCGAGGTGCCCAGTACACGCAAGCCATTGAGGAAGTTCACATCGCTGCGATACTTGCCTCGATTGCCGTCGATGTCGGCAAATCGATAGCCGGTCTCAAACGACTGCCGGATGTTGTAGTCGCCAATCGTCTGGCCGCGGGTTGGCCCGACGGCTTCCACAGAGGGCGCAACTGTTTGTTGAGCGAGGAGAGCCAACACCAGAATGTTCATCGCAGGAAACTCGCATGTGAATTGGAACCATGAATGCGCGTATGGCAGACGGTACAGTTCTGATATTTGGGGTCGGTGAGCGAATGGGACGAAGGCGTCAATTGTATGCCGTCACCCTGCCGGCCAAAGTTGCCGGCTCCATTGTGGCACTCCAGGCAAAGCGTAAAGACTTGAGGCCTCTTCAGCAGCCTTGCATTCATGCTGCCATGAGGAACATGGCACGAACTGCAGCCATCAACTCGAACGGCAGCATGTTCAAAAACGAAGGGCCCGCGCTTATCGACATGGCACTTCATGCAGGATTCCTCGTTTTGGAGGGCGTGCGCCATCATGCGGGGTCGGGCGCTCATGCGGTTGGTAGGAGCATCTGCGCCGTGTGGATTATGGCAATCCGAACACTGCATGAAGCCTTCGTTTACCCGATGCTTCAC
>CANGVB010000607.1 GCA_947456995.1 Bryobacteraceae bacterium
ATTGCATGGCGTAAGGTGCAGACTACATTTGGTTCAACGTTTGCCCTGCTGGGGATCTTCATGGCCAGCCTTGGAATTATAGCCATGGCAAGCGAAATGCTGGCAAGGAGAAAAGGCGAGATCGCAGTAAGAATGGCTTTGGGCGCAACACGCCAGGAGATTGTGCGGCTGATGCTCTGGGAGTCGATTCGGCCCGTCCTGGTTGGATTGCTGGGCGGGGCAGCAATTGTGCTGGTGGCAGGCTCATTGCTTGAGTCGCAAATGTATCAGGTGAGCGTGCGTAATCCCTGGATACTGGGCGGTTTGAGTTTGGCAATAGCGACAGCAGCAGGGCTTTCTGTTTATGGGGTTGCCGTGCGCTCTGTCAATTCAAGGCCAGTTCAGGATTTGCGTCTCGGGTAGAAAGTTCATTGAGCCGTTTCGGCTTCGGATGTCGTTTGTACCAAAGAGAGACCCTATGGTGCAGATCAAGTTTGGCGATAAAGATCCGAAGGTAGCGTTGGTGCAAATTGCGCTGAGTACACGGCCACCGCAAATCCTTTTGCGTGTAGATGGTGAATTTGGCTTAAAGACGAAAGCTGCAGTACAAGTGCTGCAGAAAATGCTATCCAGACCACAGACGGGAGTTGTGGAAGGGCCGGAATGGAAGGCGATGATGGAGTCTTTGCCCTTTGGAGTCTTTGATCACACCGATATCGACGAAACCATTGTCGCGATTATGCAAGGCAAGACTCTCGAGCAGATTGCCAGAGACAGCCATCAGTACGGGGTTATAGCAAAGGTTGAGCTGGAAAGAAACGGCCAACGTGTGAGCAGTATCGGAATAGGAGCGTCAAACGGAGTAGGCCTCATGGTGAGTCGAATCCTGCAAGCTGGCCAATCGAAGCAGCTTGGGCTCTTGAGGATCTTTGGACATGGCGGAAAGGGTCTGCAAATGATCAGTGGTGGAAGAGGTGGAATACCCGGTGGAGCTGCAGAGCACGCGGCTGCTCTTACACCTACGATCACGCGGCAGATGCGTCCTGAGTTGAAGAAAGTAGCTGCATCATTCCGGCCTTACGGGAGTGCCGAGTTGCATGGTTGCCGGGTGGCGGATGGATCAATCGGGCGGCTGCTGCTAAAGGATCTGGCTGAGGAATGGGGTGTGCCGGTAACTGCGGCATTAGACCGTCAACACGTAGGTCGAGGACAGACAATGCGCTTCGAGGGCCGGACGCTGACTGTCTTCCCAGGACGGATCACCTTGAGGCAATGGGCCGAAAAAGTTGCTGGGCTCTCAGCCTACTCGCGGGCTTGAGTTAGTGGGCTCAAATCGGGCCAGGAATCGGCGAAAGTGATCGATATGAAACGGTGTCAGTCGCGGATATTCGCGTCCGTAGCCAGGCACCCGGAAGGTCTGGTCTGCCTTCGGAATCACAGAGATCTGGTAGTCTTTACGCTTCTGTTTTGTAAGCGCTTCGCGCAGGTCAAAGGCAATCTGGCGAGTGCCGCGTTCCAGCTTTTCATTGCGTGTGTCGGCTTCACCCAGAAGCACAAAGATCGGACACTGGAAGGCGGCGATCTGCGGGATTCTCTCATAGCTTGGGCTCAGCAGCATGACGAACTCCGGCCCGTCTTGCTTTGGCGCTTCTGGAATCGGCATATCTTCGGTAAAGACCCATCCAGACTTGGGCAGCGGCTTGGCTGAGGTGCTGATGCCGAGGCGTGCCAGAAGGTCTGCGTTGTAGTGAGCGAGGGCTTCGTTCTTGCTGAAGATCTGGGCCTGAGCTCGTGAAGAGCGCTGGGTGGGAATCAGATCGACCGGGCCTCTTTCCTGATAGGGCTGCGAAGGAATCCTCCCCAGTCGTCGAAGATGAATCTTCTCCTCCGCCGGTTTGTATTCCACATCGAAGGTCGGGCCACCGAAGCGACCGCTATAGACGCGAGGACCTTCAACCAGTGGCAGTGTGAATGTGAAGACAGAGCCTTCAAGCTTCCAGGTCTGCACACTGTGCGTCATCAGGAAGAGGTCTCTGCAGGTGACCCGAAAATCCATCGATTTATCAGGCTTCTGCTGGAAGTCAAAATTGACGTTCATCGAGGAAGCCCCGTTGGTAAGCTTACCTTCCCAGCGGCCTTCGATCGAAGTGCCTGTGCTGCGACGGCCGCAGGCGGTAACGGCAGGTATTGTGTATAGGAAGTTGCGGCGGTTCATAATTTCTTAAAGAGGTAATGGGAGACTCCCCATTCGGAGCCTTCTTTGAAAGCGAAAAGTTCGGCGCAGGCAAGGAAGAAAACGCGCCAGCGCACCACCCACCGGGTCTCTTCGTCTTTACCGTAACACTTGGCGAAGAGCGGACGGATCGTTTCTTCGTGTGCATCCATGTTTCGCAGCCAGTCTTCGCAGGTCTGGGCATAGTGACGCCCGTTGATTGGCCAGGTCTTTTGGTGCTTCAAATGCTCCTGGAATTCAGTGAGCAGCGCCTCTGAAGGCATCTGGCCACCGGAGAAAAAATGCTGAGCCATCCAGTCGTCTTTTTGCCCGGTCTCGAAGGGGTAGGCGTATTTGCGATGGGTGAAGATGTGGACGAAGAGAGTGCCTGCGGGCTTAAGCCAGGTAGAGATGCGACGCAGTAGTTCTGCGTAATTGCGCATGTGCTCAAACATCTCGACGCTGACGACACGATCGAATTGTTGGCCCGGGTCGAAGTGCACCATATCGGCCGTTCGAATCTCAAGGTTGTTCAAGGCGAGGCGTGCGGCCTCAGCGTCGATGAAGGCCTTTTGCGTGCGTGAATTTGAGACTGCAACAATCTTTGAATTTGGATACTGTTCTGCCATCCAGAGCGAGAGAGAACCCCAACCACAACCGAGTTCCAGGATGGAGTCTCCGTCTTTCAGCTGGGCGCGCTCGCAGGTGATCTTAAGCATTGCGATCTCGGCTTCGGCAAGGGTCTCTTTGCCGGTTTCGTACCAAGCGCAAGAGTATTTGCGACGTGGGCCGAGGGCGGCCAGAAAGAAGTCTGTTGGAACTTCATAGTGCTGGGCATTTGCGTCGGGCGTGTGTGTGGCCAGCGGGCTGGATCGAATCTCTTCTCGCCAGGCTGCCGCGTCTCGCCTTGATTCATCGACAAGTCTCTGCGCAAGCAGTTTTCGGATGCCGATGCGGATCAGCCAGTCTGGCA
>CANGVB010000608.1 GCA_947456995.1 Bryobacteraceae bacterium
GCAGATTTATAGGCGGCGATGCCGCCGCCTATACCAAGAATGATTCGGGCTGGAGAAGACTGGCGAACGCCTTCCTGAGGCATGGCGTCCTAGCTGGGTTCTTCGATTTTCGGCTCGGGAGCAGCAGCATTGTGATACTGCACAAGACCACGACGGGTCTCTTCCATTGCCACAACGGTGGGCTTACGCGACATCGTCGGCAGGAAGGAGCGCTGTCCGCTCTGCAACTGACGTGCGCGCTTGGCCGCAACAATGATGAAGCGGTAGGTCGACAATTCCGGATCGTCCGGAATCACAAAATTCGCATTCACGCGGGTAGCAAGCTTGGTTTCGGCCATAGCTCCTATTGTCACATAAAATGCAATTCATTCAAAAAAAGCTAATCCTTAGCCACAACCTTACCGATATCAGTACAAACACTGAGTTTCACCTAAGGGAAAACGGCGATGAAGATCGAGCAAATCAACCTTACATACGTAGTACATTCG
The DNA here is from genome assembly GCA_947456995.1 of Bryobacteraceae bacterium. Classification (GTDB taxonomy): domain Bacteria; phylum Acidobacteriota; class Terriglobia; order Bryobacterales; family Bryobacteraceae; genus Bryobacter. The sequence goes on from CANGVB010000608.1 coordinate 489, forward strand.
TTAGCGGGAATTGTCCTCCTTGGAACCATTGCCCTGTTTGGCTACGAGCTTTCAAAACCCAACATATCCACTGTCGAGTCCTCCAATCTGGTTTGGAAGCTTTCGCCGCTCTCCCCCACGATCTCAGCTCAAGAGCAGATCCACCACCTACCCGCTCTTGAAGAACGCTACAAGCGCAAAGTCCTCGTCTACGCGGTTCGCCACAATACCTGGAAGCCCGCCCCCGACGCAGTCCAACCAGGTAAAAACTTCGCTGTAACACGCCCAACGAGCAAAACCTATATGGCAATGAACCAGGCAATGCTGGAAGAAGTCTCGGGGAATCAATAACTTGGCATTTGGCGCTCCATTTGCACCCAATCAGGGCAACAGGAGCATCCATCCAAATGCAAACAAATGAAATTAGACTTGGCCTTCTCTCAGCCGTCCTTGGCGGCGTTCTCGTAGCCGGCCTCGGCGCTCTTGCCTATAACAAGAACACTGCCAGTGCCCAGGCCCCCGTATCCCCCGCACAGCCTGCAGCCCAGACAATCGTCGTAGCTGCCCCGGAAGTGAGTGTTCCCGGCTACCAGGGCGCCCTTTACAACGCACAGGGCCATATCGTTGCCGTCTCAACCGAGAAGAAAGCCTCTGCTTTGCAGCCCGCAGCGCGATCAACAGGTTCAAACGAGGTTGCCGCCCGCCAAGGCCGCTCCACCGGCAAATCGGTGGCAATCGTTGCCGGTAGTGCCGGCGCAGGTGCCGCTATCGGAGCCCTCGCTGGCGGTGGCAAAGGTGCCGGAATCGGTGCCGCTACAGGCGGAACAGCCGGTTTCATCTACGACCGCATCACCGCCAAAAAGTAAATCACCCGCCTTCAAAAAACGCGTCCACCTATGCCCCGCCCAATGTAGTTTGAGCGGGGCATACCGCTATATCTAGTAGCTTGACCCCTACCCTTGAATGCTTCATATTTGTAAGGTCCGCGACGACGAAAACAAAAAAGGGGCCTTATGGTTAAAACAAAAAAGATCAAAATTGATTTACTGGTTTCATCCCCTTCATTTACGTCAACCGACGTCTCAGGCATCACTGGCGTAAGTCTTCGCCAGCTCCAGTGGTGGGATGAAAAGAAAGTAGTCTCCCCCCGCCAGGAAGGCCACCGCCGCCTCTACCTCACCGAAGAAGTGCTTGAGATCTCGGTGATTGCTGAACTCCGTCGCAAGGGCTTCTCCCTCCAGAAAATCCGCCGCGTCCTGCGCTTCCTTCAGAAGAACATCGGCAAGCGCCTGGCCGAGGTGATCGACGTCCGCTCAGACCTCCATCTCGTGACCGACGGTAAGAACATTTACCTCGAAGACAACTCAAACACGATTATTGACATCTTGAAAAACGCGCGCCAGCCGATGTTTCTTGTATGTGTCAGCGATCAGGTTCGCCGCATTCAGGCAACGTTGCCTCCGACGCGCAAACCGGTGGGACGAGAATCCGCTTCAGCCCAGGCAGTCCGCAAAGCCCGCTAAAAATCATAGAAGCGAAGTCGCCCCTACCCGCGTCTACTCATCATTGGCATATACTGTAGTCAAATTCGGTGGCCTGTAATTATATGGCGCGTAGCCGTGCATCATGGTTGGTAATTCCTTTGCTTGTCGCACTCTGCTCTTTCATGGGCGGTGTTTTCGGTCCTGAACTGGACGAAGTCAACGCAGCGACCACCGAAGACGACATCAAAGCTGGCCTCAGGGTCTTCTCAAAGGTCTATGAAGTTGTTGAAGACAACTTCGCCGAAAAGATCTCGGCCGATCGCACTATCTACCAGGGTGCTATCCCCGGGATGCTGCCCACCCTCGACCCGCACTCCAATTTCTACGACCCCAAGATGTACGCCCAGATGCGCGAAGACCAGCGTGGCCGCTACTTCGGCGTCGGCATGACCATTTCTGCTCGCGATGGCCGCATCATCGTGCTCGCCCCCTTCCCTGCCTCACCCGCATACAAGGCTGGCATCCGTCCCGGCGACATCATTGCTGAAGTCAATGACAAAAAGACTGACAACATGACCACCGCCGACGTAGCCGATCTCCTCCGTGGCCCCCGCGGCACACAGGCTCAGATCAAGCTGCAGCGGGCTGGCGTCGACAAGCCGCTGGTCTTGAACGTCACCCGTGACGAGATCCCACGCAAGAGCGTCAAGGACGCTTTCTGGGTCAAGCCCGGCATCATGTACCTCGATGTCGAGAGCTTCAACGAAAACACCAGCGCCGAAGTAAACGAAAACTTCAAGCGCCTCGGCGAGAAGAACGTCAAGGGCCTCATCCTCGACCTCCGCGCCAACCCCGGTGGCCTCCTCAATGAAGGCGTCGCCGTAGCAGGCCGCTTCCTCCAGAAAGGCCAGTTGGTTGTCTCTCACCGCGGCCGGGCAAACCCCGAGCGCAGCTATACCGAGCGTCGCGGCACCGGCCCCTATGACTATCCGATCGTCGTCGTTGTCAACAAGTACTCAGCATCAGCTGCCGAGATTGTAGCCGGCGCGTTGCAGGATCACGACCGTGGCTGGGTGATTGGCGAAGACACCTTCGGCAAGGGCCTTGTGCAGACCGTCTATCCGCTCAGCGAGAACAGCGGCCTGGCTCTCACCACCGCGAAATACTACACCCCGAGCGGCCGCCTGATCCAGCGCGACTACTCCAACATCA
>CANGVB010000609.1 GCA_947456995.1 Bryobacteraceae bacterium
CAGTGCCAGACGCTCACGAACGCTCTTGGGTGCCGCCCCAGCTTTTTCTTCACCAAGTGGCGGCACATTCGGTGGCGGCGGAGGCGGTGGCGTCCCCAGAATCGCATCGAGTATGAATGCCCCACGCAACACAGGACTCGTCCGGTAGGGATAAGACGAAACTGCCAGCACTGCAGGCATCCCGAGAATCCCTCCTCGCTTGCTTCCCTCTGGCAGCTTCACCCATTGCGGCTGTGTTCGCCGGCCTGGGTCGAGCGGGAATTTGAGGCCCATATGCTTTTCCAGGTGAGAGGTGCCAACAGTAAACTCCGAATCCAGCAGATCCAGAACGCTCACCTTGCGAATCAACATCTCGCGAAAGAAATAAACCGGCTGCAATCGAATGTCGCCACGCAGATCTTCATCCTTGGCGTATTGCGGAAAGAGCTTCGCGTCCGGCATCTTGTCCCCGCTCAAATCCCGGGTGTGAAGCCACTGTTCGATAAAGCGCTGGGCGAAATTCTGACTGCGATCATTGCGCAACATCCTGTCGACCAGCGCCCTCAAAACAGCAGGCTGATTCAACTTCTTGTCTCGCGCAAGGTCAAAGAGCAACTCATCAGGCAGGCTGCCCCACAAGAAGTACGATAGCCGCGAAGCCAGCGCATAATCACCCTGCTCCATCCGGAACAAAAAGTTCGGGCTCACCAGAACCGCTCGAAGCATAAAGAAGACTGCCGGCTCAAACTCCTCACCCTTGCTACGGGAAGCTCGAAACAACTCAAGATAAGGAAGCAATTCCGAGTCAGCCACAGGCCGGCGAAATGCTCTTGGAATGAAGGCCTGCAGAATGCGCCGGGCCGCCATCTCTGGTGTCACCCCAGGCCCAGGCCTGGCGATCAATATCCTTGTCCTGCTCTTATACTCCTTGGCAGCAAAATCCAGCGCCAGCTTTGCCGTTTCAAGGTACTTCTCAGAATGCAACGGCGAAAGAAAGAGTGTTTCTGCCGCATTATCAAAGCCCTCGCCCCCTGCACCATCAGCAGGCAAGCCAGCGCCAATATCGAGATGGATGTCCAGCAGATCCTGAACCGTCGCTGTGTATTCATCGCGATTGAGCCGCCGCAAGGGTCGCGGGCCAACCGTGATCCCAAGCGAACAAGCCTCGCGCTTCAGCTCCGCATCCACCCACTTTGCAAAGCCCTCTCGCGCGTCCAGACCCGGCATCGGCGCGCCTTTCGGCGGCATCTCGTGATTCTCAATGCGTGTCTTCAATCGCACCCACGAATGAGAATCCGCAGCAAACGACGCCTTGTCCTTCACCTTTTCCAAGTGGAAGCCACCCACACCCGCTTTGCCGGAATGGCATCCACCGCAATAGCTCTTGAGAAATCCCTGCGCCTCGTCAAAGCGCATCGGCTCAGCCAGCAGGCATCCAGCAATCGCAAAGAAGTATAGATAAAGGGACGGCTTCACTGGCCACCATTATAGAAGCGGAACTCTTGCCGCGCGCAATCCGTATGGATCAGCATGCGATTCTACGCGCTGCTCCTCTTCAGTTGCCTCTGCCTGCCAGCACAAACCATTCGGAAACTCGATGGTTCTACAATCACCGCTCAAGAGGCCGAGACCTACGCCCGCAAGGTGCTCACCGAAGCCAACGTCACCGGCGCTCAAATCGCAATCGTCAACAACGGCCGCCTTGTCTGGAGCATGTCCCACGGATTGCGCCAACTCAATCCGGATCTACCGATGACCAAAGAAACCACAACCTGGGCTGCCTCCATCACCAAAGGCGTCTTCGCTACCTTTGTCATGCAACTGGTGGAGCGCGGCGAATTCAACCTGGATACGCCGATCGCAAAACAACTCAAGAAACCTCTCAATCAATATCCGATCTATAGCGAATCTGCCGCAGACCTGGTGAACGATCCCAACTGGCAACTCGTCACCCCGCGCATGGCCCTGAATCACACAACTGGTTTTGTGAATCTGGTTTTCTTCGCTCCGGATAAAAAGCTCCACCTCCAGTTCACGCCTGGTGCCCGCTACAGCTATTCAGGCGAAGCTTTGAACCTGCTCCAATTTCTGATCGAAGAACAAAAGGGCCGCCCCCTGGATCAGTTAATGCACGACTCGCTCTTCGCACCGCTCGGGATGACTCATACGGCCATTGCCTTCCGCAAAGAATTCGAAGCCAATATCGCAGACCGCTTCAACGACAAAGGAGCCTTCCTCGCCAAGACCCGCCGTAACGCCCGCGCTGCCGGCTCGATGACCACCAGCGCCGAAGACATGGCGGTATTCGCCCAGGCCATCTTCGAGGACAAGATTCTCAAGCCCTCTACCCGCAAGGCTCTCTTCCACCCCTCGATCCAGATCCGAACCCAAAGGCAATTCCCCAGCGAAGATCTGACTGAAGGCACGCAAGCCAAAGAGGTGGGCCTCGCCTACGGCATGGGTTGGGGCTTACTCACAAAAACCGAATTCGGCAAAGCTTTCTTCAAAGAAGGCCACGGCGACGGCGCACAAACTTTCATGATCTGCTTCGAGCGCAACAAGTCTTGCATGATCATTCTCACCAACAGTGACAATGGCGAACGCACCTACCGTTCTCTGCTCGAAACCCTATTCGGCAATACCGTCACGCCCTGGGAGTGGCACGGCTACCCTGCAACCCTTACTGCCCCAGAGGCGCGTTGAGGAAGTCGCGATTGAGTCGCGTGAATGTGATGCTCTGGTAGCCTTCGGTGCTTCCTCGTTCCCACAGAATGCCGATCGTTGAATCAGCAAGAATCTCAATGTCGGAATAAGCCGCAAAGCCTCCATATACAACCCGTTCGCGGTTCCAGGTTTGCCCCTCATCTTCACTCACGCGAATCACTAGCTTTTGTCGATTGGCTAGCGCCGGACCACTCCACAGCAAAGTTTTCCCGAATCGTTCGATTCCTGTTGCGACTGGCGTAACAGGAATTCCTATGCGCGGTCTAAGCCAGGTCTGACCGCCATCGGTGCTGGTGATAAACCAGCGATGGTCGCCATTGTTTTGCCGGGCATCCATCAGCAACTTGCCATCGGCTAGTTCCACCAGTTGATTCTCATTGGTCAGTGCTGGCACGAGTGTCCCTCGTTTCCAGCTTTGGCCGTGATCATCGCTATAGATCAC
>CANGVB010000610.1 GCA_947456995.1 Bryobacteraceae bacterium
AGACACTCTCATCATCGAAGTCCACGACACCGGTCGCGGCCTCATCGATTCAGACTCCAAAGAATCCAATCGCGTCGGCCTCGCCAACGTCCATCGCCGCCTCAAACTGCACTACGGAGACCGCGCCAGCCTCGACGTTTCCGCCGTCGAAACAGGCACCCGCGCCCAGCTCCGCATTCCCACTCACCAGCCCATACCGTCCGCTCAGGGCGCAGAAGCCACCGCCAGCGCAAATCTCCTCGGTGCTTAACTAAAAGCAGTAGAACCTGTGATGAGTACCCGAATGCTGAACGCTCTCATCGTCGACGACGAACCCCTCGCCCGCCGCGTCCTGCGCGAGGAGATCGAAGCCCTCGAAACCATCGCCATCTCCGGCGAAGCCGAAGACGGCCAGGGAGCGCTCGCCCTGATCGCCACCACCAAGCCTGACATCGTCTTCCTCGACATCCAGATGCCCGGCATGACCGGCCTCGACGTCTTGCGCAACTTCAAAGGCGGCGATCACATCCCCGTCTTCATCTTCGTCACCGCCTTTGACGAACACGCTATCCAGGCCTTCGAAGCCGGAGCCATCGATTACCTCCTCAAGCCCGTCAGCCAGCAGCGCCTCGCCAAGGCCGTCGATAAAGCCCGCCGCCTCAGCCGCAACCACTCAGAAAACATCGAGACCGTTGCCAGAATGCAGGAGACGGTTGCCAGCCCCAACAAGAACACCCGCCGCATCGTGGGCCGCGCCGGCAAAGAATACTACCTCCTCGCCGCAGACGAAGTCCTCGCCTTCCAGGCCGAAGGCGAACTGGTCTGGATCATCACTGCCAAGCAGAAATTCCTAGCCACCCAGCCCCTCAAATCCATCCAGGAAAAACTCGAAGGCCTCAATTTCCAGCGCATCCACCGCAACTCGTTAGTCAACCTCGACCACGTAAGAAAAATGTCAGCAATGTCCAGCCAGCGCTGGCTCCTCACCCTGTCCAACGGCCAGGAATTCGTAGTCTCCAAGCGCCAGGCCCACTCCGTCGAAGGCGTCCTCAACTGGTAAGCGCCTAAACTCCAAGTTATGGAATGGCTCAACTACCACCACCTCCTCTACTTCTGGACCGTAGCCCGCCAGGGCAGCATCGCCAAAGCCTGCAAGATCCTCAACCTTGCCCAGCCCACCATCAGCGGTCAACTCCGTCAGCTCGAAGCCACCCTCGGCGAAAAGCTCTTCACCAAATCCGGCCGCGGCCTGGCCCTCACAGAAGTCGGCCAGGTCGTCTACCAATACGCTGACGAAATCTTCGGCCTCGGCCGAGAACTCCAGGACGCAATCAAAGGCCGCCCCCGAGGCCGCCCACGCCGTCTCCTCGTAGGCATCTCCGATCTGGTCCCCAAGATGATCGCCTATCGCATCCTCCAACCGGTCCTCGTCATGCCAGAGCCTGTCCAGCTCATCTGCGAAGAAGGCTCAACCCAGCAACTCATCTCCGAACTCGCAGAACACCGTCTCGACGTCGTGCTTGCCGATGAACAGATTCCCCCGCTGGCCCGCCGCCGCGCCTTCAACCATTTGCTGGGCAGCTCCGGTATCACCGTCTTTGGCGCGCCCAAGCTCGCCGCCCGCTACAAAGGCACTTTCCCGGCCTGCCTCAACGGTGCCCCCTTTCTCTTGCCCATCGAAGGCTCAAAGCTCCGCCAGTCCTTCGATCAGTGGCTCGACGCCTCAGCCGTGCGTCCTGCCATCGTCGGCGAGTTCCGCGACAGCGCACTCCTCAAAACCTTCGGTGCCGCCGGGGCCGGCTTCTTCCTCGCTGCCAGCGCAATCGAAGCAGAAGTGCGCAGCCACTACAACGTCAAGTCAATCGGCCGCATCGAGTCGGTTCGCGAAAATTTCTACGCCATCTCCTTCGAGCGCCGCCTCAAACATCCCGCCGTCCTCGCCCTCTGCGAAGCCGCCCGTGACACCCTCTTCTCCACCTGAAAACCCATCGGCTTTCCCGATCTATTAGCGAGAAAACATCAATTAGACAAATTTGTGGTTCCCGTATAGATTAAGAAACATGAAGAAAGGAAATCTTGTCAGACTTACCGCAGGTATCTTTCTGGTGACGCTTTCTTCCTTTGCTTTTGACCTCAAACACCTGTCCGCGATTGAGCAATCCGCCCAGGAACTTGAGCGCAGCGCAAACTATCTGCAAACTTCCCTGAAGGCCCGAAAACCGAATGTAGAAACCGTGATCGCCAACTTCGAGACGATGTCCTCCAACTTGTCCAACCTCGACATCATCGCCCATCGTTTCGAAGCTTCTAACCCAAACCTGGATGAGTCCACCCGAGCCACCTGGGCTGTCATCCGCCAAAAGATTCAGGCTCTGAGTCTTTCGCACGACACCAAAGACCGCCTCGCCGGTCAGAAACTGCAAAACTACCGCTTCCTGATTCGGGCTTATGCCGGTCACGTTGCACAACAAGCCAGAGTCGTCCAGACCTCGGCTGCAAGTATCCAGCGCAGCTCCCCCTTCTAACGGGGGATCCTGATCAATTTTTTACCTCCGGAGCAAGTGCATCTACTCCCCGACCTCGCGCTTGCTCCGTATTTTTAACTTCAAATAAGGATGTCCCATGATCGCCGCTCGCCTCTTGCAACGTATTGAAGCCAATTGGGAAGCTATCGCCCAGGCTGTAATCTCATCCCGCAACCAGGATCCTTCGCTCCCCACCTACCGTAACCTGTCCGATCAGGAAATTCGCGATCGTGTCCGTGATCTCACCACTAACCTCGGCCGTTGGCTTTACACCAAAGATGACGCCTCGATTGCTCATCACTACGAACAATTGGGTCGCATTCGCTACGCTCAGGCTGTACCGCTGCATGAGGTGATTCAAAAATTAATCTCGATCAAACGCGCCATCCGCACCTACGCCAGTGAGCAGAATTACAACCTCTCCCCGGTCGACATCTACGACGAGCTCGAACTGCTCCGGGCAATGGCGGGTTATTTCGATTTTGTGATCTTCCGTGTGGCCAAAGGTTATGAGGGAGCCATGCGGTCGTCAGCCGATTCGGGCTCTAGCCGGCTTCCTGACTTCCAGTCGGCAAAAGCCCAATCGGCCTGAATTTGTCCGGAGCCACCCCAGGGTTTAGGCTACTGAGAAATATCCA
>CANGVB010000611.1 GCA_947456995.1 Bryobacteraceae bacterium
AATGAAACGGTTGTCCGGACAATTCCCCGAGATGCTCTTGTTCAGCCTCTGCACAATGCTCGCCGGGTTCTCGTCTGTCTCAACCAGAATCTGCAGGCGTGCCTGCAAGCTCGACATCAGCATCGCTGCCGGCATGCCCTTGCCCGCAACATCCCCTACTACGATCGCGATCTTGCCATCAGACAAATTGAAGAAATCGAAGTAATCCCCGCCCACCGTACGGCAAGGCAGATTGTATCCAGCCAGGTCCATCCCTGGGATCTGCGGCGCTTGCCGCGGCAACAGATTGCGCTGGATCTCCCCAGCCTGCGACAACTCCTTCGAGATACTCCGCTCCACCTGTTCCACTTCGTTCAGCCGTGCATGCTCAATCCGGATCGCCGCAACATTCGCCATCACCGTCAACAGGCTCAAGTCTTCTTTAGAAAACTCGCGCGTGATATCAGGCATGTCGATGTACACCAGCCCGATCACCTTCTCGTTGGTCTGCAGCGGTACAGCCATAAAGCTGCGAACCCGTTGCATCACAATACTGGCCTGAAGCTTGAAAACATCGTCCATCGCCGTATCGCGCACCAGCAGCGAATTCTTCTGCACCAGCACCTGATCCCTTACCGTCTTCGAAATCCGGAAGCCTTCTCCCCGGTTCGCCCGGGCAACCAGCTCTTCCTTCTCGTAGGTCATCAGTACCGCTCGCGACCCACCCACCGCCTCCACTGCCAGATCCAGAATCAACTGAAACAACTCGTTCAGTGGCCGATGCCCCGCCAGCTCTCTTCCCGCACGTACTAGCGCTGCGGCATGACGGTCGTTGGTCATCGACTGCGCCGGATTCACCTCATTCAGCCTCGACACCACAGTGTTGCTCGGGGCCGACTCCACATCCGCCGTCTCCACAAACACCACCGTCTGGCTCATCGTGTCGCCTTCCGGCTCCTTGCCGCCAAAGCTGATCTGCAAGTGTCCGGCATGCACCGTATCGCCATTGCTCAATGGCGTCGGAGCCACAATCCGGAACCCATTCACCACCGTGCCATTCTTGCTGCCCAGATCCCGGATCATCCACTGCCCATCGATCTTTTCAAAAACCAGATGCTGACGCGAAAGTCCAAAATCCTCTGGATAACAGAGTTCATTGGTCGTGGCGCGGCCCAGGCCGATACTACTATCAAGAAGAGGAACGGTTCTGGTGGAACCGTCCTGCATACGAATACTGAGTTCCATAGACATGTGCGGGATTACTCTATAGTATCGACCATGCGACTGGATCTCCTCTACATCGGAAAAGCCCGCGATGAACATTCCAATGCCATCGCCGAAGAATTCCTCAAACGCACCGGCCGCTGGGCCACCGTTGCGATGCGCGAAATCAACCCCGATCGCTACGATATCTTCGCCCGCCATGCAGCCGCTCAAAAGGTCTTCCTCGACCCCGCCGGCAAGCCCTGGGATTCCGCCCGCTTCATCGAATTCGTCTCAGAAGGCGAGCGCCTCGCCCGCGACGTCGTCTTCCTCATCGGCGGCCACGACGGCCTCCCACCCCTTTGGAAGCCCCGCGCGGACCTGCTTTTATCCCTCTCTGCGATGACTTTTCCCCACGAGTTGGCCCGCGCAATGTTGGCCGAACAAATCTACCGCGCCTTCGCCACCCTGCGCGGACACCCATATCCTCGCTAAACTATAAGTTCATGTCTTGGTTCAAGCGCGACAAGCCTGGAGTGGACACACCCAGCGATAGCGACCGTACCGTTCGCACAGAAGGCCTTTGGGTCAAATGCGATGGGTGCAAGCAAATCATCTTCCGTCAGGATCTTGAGGACAACCGCAGGGTTTGCCCCAAGTGCAGCCATCACTTCCGTATTGATGCTAGAGACCGTCTCGATCTCATCTTCGACGGCCAGTGGACCGAGTTCGATGCCGAACTCACCTCCACCGATCCCATGGGCTTCTTCGATTCCAAACCCTACAAGGCCCGTCTCGCCAGCATGCAGGAATCTCTCGGCATGAAAGACGCCATCCTCTGCGGCCAGGGCCAAATCGGTAACCACACCGTCAATGCCTGCTCGATGGAACTCAAGTTCATCGGCGGCAGCATGGGCGCAGTGATGGGGGAGAAAATCACTCGCGCCGTTGAGCGCTCCATGGCCAACAGAAACCCGCTCGTCATCATCAGCGCCACCGGTGGCGCACGCATGCAGGAAGGCGTTGTCAGCCTCATGCAGATGGCCAAGATCTCCTCAGCCCTCATGCGCCTTGATGAGATGGGCATCCCCTACATCAGCGTCCTCACCGATCCCACCACCGGCGGCGTCACCGCTTCCTTCGCCATGCTCGGCGACCTCAACATCGCGGAACCCGGCGCCCTCATCGGCTTCGCCGGCCCGCGCGTCATCGAACAAACCATCCGCCAGAAACTGCCAGAAGGCTTCCAGCGCAGCGAATTCCTCCTCGCTCACGGCTTCCTCGACGCCGTAGTCCCGCGCCACGAATTGCGCAACTACCTCGCACGCAGCTTCGACTTTTTCGTAAACTAGCTCCGTATGAAGCGCCTCCTTCTTCTCTCCTGGGTAGCTCTCGGCTGCCTCGCCGCCGATTACGATCTCATCATTCGTAACGCCCGCATCATCGATGGCAGTGGCAACCCCTGGTTCCGCGCCGAGATCGGCATCACCGCCGGCAAGATCGCCAAAATCGGCGTACTCACCGGCAAAACCGCCACCCGCACTATCGACGCCGCAGGCAAGATCGTCACCCCGGGCTTCATCGACGTTCACACCCATTCCGAATCCGGCATCGTCAAATTCCCACAGTCTGAAAACTTCCTCCGCGACGGCGTCACTACCATCGTCACCGGCAACTGCGGCTCCTCAGAACTCGACATCCGAGACTTCTCCGCAAAGCTAAGAGAAATCAAAACCGGCATCAACGTGGCTACTCTAGTCGGGCACAATTCCATCCGCATAGAAGTCATGGGCTCTGAAGACCGCAAGGCCACCCCGCAAGAGATCGAGCGCATGAAGGTCATGGTCGACAAAGCTATGCAAGCTGGCGCCGTCGGCTTCTCCACCGGCCTCGAATACGTCCCCGGCACCTACTCGCCAATCGAAGAGCTCGTCGAACTCGCCAAAGTAGCCGGCAAGT
>CANGVB010000612.1 GCA_947456995.1 Bryobacteraceae bacterium
CAAATACGGCTCGCTTCTCGAAGACAACAAAACAAACCCAATGGTCTAGTCACCGCATCCGAAATATCCGCCCAAACACCGCTGGGCCAGCTCTTTGACATCCTGCTTGTTACGTTAGAAAAGAACCCTCGCTCGAATTGTGTCCAGATGAAAAGGAAAATGGGCCGCCCACGATGGACGGCCCATTCAGATCCCTCTTAGTTCTGGCTAGCGCTTACGGCGCTTCGACATTTCCGGTTCTACCTTGGAGAATCCCGCCGGGACAGCGAATACATCTTCGCCAATCGTTGCCGTCGAGAAACCGCTCGAATCAGAGAACGATTCCATCATCAGCATTCCATCTCCCGAATTGTTCTCAACTGCGGGTGCCGGTGTCTGCTTGGCCGGTGCGGGCTCTTCCTTCTTCCTGCGTCCAAAACCGCCAAGCCTGCCTCCCAAAGCTCCACCTACCAGATCGCCCATGGTCGGCTTCACACTCTGATCGGAATTGCCTCCGCCGCCACCCGATAGATTCATACCCGGCATCGTCATTCTCGAAATGGTCAAAACAGCGATGCCAGGTGTCTTCTGCATCTCCTCGGCCATCTTCTTCATGCCTTCCACCATTCCCGGCTGTCCGCCCATCTGAGCCATCGGGTTTCCACCCAGCCCAAGCCAGCTTGCCTTATCCTTCAACCGCTCATAGAAAGCTTTGTATTCGCTGTAGCCAGGCACAGCCTCGCTATGCCAACTGTCGTTCACCATCTTCATCATCGTGCCGCTCTGCTTGCCGTCGCTGGCCCCGGTTTCGATCGTAAAGATTACCTGCTTTGCCTGGAAGCCGCCCACTTCTTTCTCCATACCGGTTGCCTTGGCATCAAACTTCATGTTCACCGAAGCATCTTTGCCTTTGCTTGCATCCTTCATTTCGGCCTGCAAGTCAGCCATCATCTGACGCATTTCTTCGAAGGTCATTTGCCAATACTGCTGCTTCTCCATGTTGACGGTGGTGAAAAGCTGCTTGTCGAAATCAATGATCGTCTTGCTGTCCTTTGAAACCGTCGCCATGCGCGAACCCTTGAAATAATGCGAAGTAGAAGTGGGCTCTGGCTTTTTCCCGAAGGCCATCTTGGTCACCATCCCCTTGGTGATCCTCGTCGTCTGGTCATACCGGAAGTCTGCCAGCAGCAGTCCAGGAATCATCAAGGCAATAGCAAATGTTCTCATTAGGTCAAGTCTCCAAATAGAATCTAACAAATGGATTAGCGGCACACCATCCGCCAATCGGTTCATATCATTTCTAAATAATCGGCTGGCGGAAGAAATTCCTTATCCTCGACGACGCCTTCTCTGTAATCGCGAATCTCGACCAGAGCGTCCACTATCTTTCCGTTGGCCCCGATTTGAATCCGCAAGGCTTCCACCAGTTCGCCGCCTTTTCGAAGCTCTTCGATCGACCTGGCTACCGTCGGAGTCAAAGAGACGATACTCTCCATTGCTGGCAACAAATAACTGAGACCATGTTTTGCCCGAAAAGCCTCGAGCGTCTTCATCTCAGACTTCACTCCAAGCCTTTCGATCTTTACTTCGTTGACAATCCCTCCGCCCCCGCCAGGAAACATCCGCTTTAATCCATCCACCATCGGCCCTGGGATATCCGCCGCGATCCTCTTTTGCATGTCTTCGATTCGAAGTCGCTCAAAGGTTTTGTCCACGTGATCGATCAGCACCATTTTGCCTGTCGCATAGTCGAGGATCAGAGACGTCTTCTCACCGCGCACCATCACCCGGCTGCCCTTCAAGATCACAGATTCCCCATCACTGTTCATCTTGCTCAAGCCCGCCATCCCGGCTACCAATTGAATCAGGACATTGGCCTTCACACGATAAGCCAGCTTGTACCGTGCGTCCCCCCATAGGTTGCTTGCAAGCAAAGCAATCAGTAGCAGCTTCACCTACTTCACTTCCTTATATCCGGCCGGAATCGCAAACTCGCTGGCCGGGATGGGCTTCTCATCGAAGCCTTCCGCCCTCAAAGTCATTTTCATTTTCAAGGTATCGGCCAAGCCTTTTGTTTCCATCGTCATAGTCATCTCCATCATTTGCCCGATCAATGCCGAACCATCTTTCAGCAGTTGATTGCCTCCTGGAACACTTGCCAAAAACTGGCCCATCATTCTCATGGTGGGAGATGCCGATGGCCCGTTCTTCGCCGCATAAGCAAGAATCTCTTTGGCCCCGGGAGCTGTCTCGCTCACCCAAAACTCCATCAAGGCCACCGAACTCATACCTTTATCCATGCCTGGAAAATTGAAACTCATGTTGAGCAAGCTGGCCATACCCTTGGATTCGAAGCCCGCGATCTGCTTCTTCTCCTCCAGCGGATTGGAGGTCATCTTGAAAACTGCCCCCATTTGCTTCAACTGTTCCATCGCTGCCTGGGCTGCCAAATCTGCCTGGCCCGCACCGTTTTTTGTCCAGGTCTGCTTCACGTGGTCAATTAAAATGGTAGTTTCTGTCCCGAACTCTATGATTTGCGATGACTTCGCGTTGCGAATCATTTGCCGGTCTGCCGTTTGCAGGATCTCTGAAGAACAATCCTTCATCGCATCAGCAAGCGCACCGCTTTTGCTGACTACCTTGTCGCTGCTCTCGATTTCGCATCGCAACTGATATCTGACGTCGGCCAGAATCACGGTCGAAGCCATCAAAAATAGGAGAATACTGCGCATCAATCTTAAAGACGTGCCAAAACCAGAAACAAGGTTCACCATCGCGACCATAATTTTCGCATCCTATTAGTAGTGATGCATCTCTCTGCCGTCAGCTACCTCAACACCCGCCCCCTCGTTTGGGGCCTTATGTCCGGTCCACAAAGTGGTCAGGTTCAACTCGACTTTGACCTCCCGGCCGTCTGCGCTCAGCGTTTGGCCAACAAAGAAGTCGAAGCTGGCCTCGTGCCTGTCATCGAAGCCGCCCGTCAGCACCTCACTCAGATCGGCTCTCTCGGTATCGCCTGCACCGGTGCGGTGAGAAGCATTCAGCTCATCAGCAAAGTTCCGATTCCCGAGATCAAAACACTTGCCCTCGATTCATCCTCGCGCTCTTCGGTAATGCTCGCCCGCATCATCCTGGACCAAGGCTATAAAGTAATACCCGAA
>CANGVB010000613.1 GCA_947456995.1 Bryobacteraceae bacterium
ATTGGTTGATGTGCCGCCGTTTAGGACGGTCGCAGTGAGGATCGAGGTGCTGGAAAAGGTTCCGGACAGCGAGCGAGGTGCGCCTCCGTCAGAGGTGAAGCAATCACCCAAGGGGTTTCCTGAACCGCAGTTGGTGGCACCGGAAAGGCTTCCACTAGAGATCGACCACGCTACGGAATTATCGGCAGCATATTGAAGCGCCAAGTTGCCTGGACCGCCGAAAAAAGCGCCGATATTGAATGTGAAGGTGTAGGCGCCTGGAGCGGCACCAACGGAGGGGTTGCCATCGCTCGCAGTCGCGCCAACCCAGCGGCCGTCGCCAAAGTTGTTAATCCAAATGCCTACGGGAATGACACTTAGATTCACGGCCGGATTGCCGTTTACTAGCCACGGAGCGACTCCGGTGCTGATGGAGATGGTTGCAGCAGAGCCAGGAATGGCGAGCGCCAGGAGGGTGATCAACGAGAAAAGTTTCATTTCATCCTTATGAGAATACAAATGCTTATTGGAATTTGAGCCCAAATGAGGCTAGAGCAGAAATTGTCTCACAAAAGGTTATTGCGCTGCAGGGGTACGATTCGCCTTATAAGGCTAACGGGTAAAGTTCTTAAGGGTTTTTGCCGATGCTCCTAACACACCAAACACCGTAGACTGAGCGTCAAGCTGGGAATACGGGTAGAAAAACGAAGATGGAAACACAATCGGCAACGACGAAGCGCGGGCTATTGAGCGATGCTGTCCAGGCGATACGGCTGGGGCAGAAGGCGTTTGCACGCGAAATTCTTGCCGACATTCTCAGGGAAGACCCGGTGAATGAACACGCATACATTTGGTCTGCGGCGATAGCAGAAACGCGGGAAGAGGCAGTGCGGTGTCTCGAGCGGGTGCTGCGGATCAATCCGGAGAATACGCTGGCGGCGAATGCGCTGGCAGCGCAGCGGCTGGAGAAGCGGGAGCCAGTAGTAGAGGAACGGCAGCCACTTTCTACGCCAAGAACTTCGTTTCAAGCGGAGCGGACCGAGCAGAAGGAAGAGTGCCCGTTGTGCGGGTATGAGCGGAAGCCGAATGCGGTTTCTTGCGGGGCTTGCGGTGGGTATTATTCGATCCATGATTTGCCGAAACAGTGGATTAGTGGCAATACGGTGAACGAGCGGCTGATCGAGGAGTGCATCCGGAAGTGGAAGATGCGCCTCGAACAGGAGACTACGTTTGATGCGTATATGAGCATCGCGCTGGGGCATTTGAATTTGAGCCGGTCTGGGGAGGCGCTGCCCTATTTGTGGCGGGCGTGGGCGTTGCGAACGCAGGATGCGCGGTTGCGGCATTTCAACGATCAGTTGGCGGCGAAGAAGCTGATTCTAGTGGTGGACGATTCGGCAACGGTGCGGCGGCTGGTGTCGATCACACTCGAGCGTCAGGGGCATCGGGTGAGGACGGCGGTGGATGGGTTGGATGGGTTGAAGAAGTTTGAAGAAGAGATGCCGGATCTGGTGCTGATGGATATCACGATGCCGGAGATGGACGGCTATGAGTTGTGCCGGATGTTGCGGCGGAACCCGAGTGCGAAACGGATGCCCATTTTGATGCTGTCGGGGAACGATGGGTTCTTTGACAAGGTGCGGGGCAAGATGGCCGGAGCGACGGATTATCTGACGAAGCCGTTTCATAGCGATGTGCTGGTGAAGGCGCTGGACAAGTTCTTGAAACTCGAGAGCGAAAAGAGCGGCTTTTACCATCTAGCACCAGACGAAGCTGAATCGAGAAGGAATTAAGAGTGCCATGCAGAAAACGATCTTAGTTGTAGAAGACAGCCCGATGGAAATGAAGCTGATGCTTGGACTACTTGCGAACACGGGTTATCAAGTTTTTAGCGCGACCGATGGGGAACAGGCATTGGCGGCAGCACAGGAACATCATCCGGATTTGATTCTGCTGGATGTTGTGCTGCCGAAGAAGAACGGCTATCAGGTGTGCCGCCAGTTGAAGGGTTCGCCAGAGACGGCCGGGAGCAAGATTGTGATGGTGTCTAGCAAGTCTCAGGAGACGGATCGATTCTGGGGGATGAAGCAGGGCGCCGATGATTACGTAACCAAACCAATCGATGCGGCAGTGATGCTGGCGGCGATTGAGCGGGCCATGAAGGATCACTAGAAAAGTAATCTGAGATGGCAAACGAGCAGCCACAATTCGATTTGGGTACGGAGGGGATGCCGGATCTACTGTCCACTTTGTTGGGGCAGTGGGAGGAGCCGACGCCCGAGGTTTTGGCTACTGAAGCTGAAGCCATTCTGGATGTTGGGGCGTTGCTCGAAGCCTGGGATGAGAACAAGCAAGAGATCGTTGCTGAGCCGGAACTGGTGAAACTGGTGCGGGCCATTGAAGAGGACCCGCTGCCCGTCAAGGAAGACCGGGCTACGGACGTAGAAGCCAAGCATCGCTACATCACCTTCTGGATGGCGGATCAGGCATATGCTTTGCCGGTTGCACAAGTGATGGAGTCTGACAAGCTGGCTGCGGTTACGCCGCTGCCGCGCGTGAATGAAGCGATTCGGGGGCTGATTCATTTGCGGGGAGAGATTTTGCCGATGCTGGATCTTCGATTGATCCTCGGCACCACAAGCAGTGAAGTGGATGAGCGCATGTTGATTGTGCGCACGAAGAGTTCTGCGGGGGCCTGTGGGATTGCTGTTGATCGTGTGAGTGGGTTGATTGCGATACGGCCGCATGAGATTGAGCCGTGTGAAAGCAAGTACGTGAGCAGCTATTGCGAGCGTCAGGGCAGTCAGATTGGGCTGCTGGATCTGGACCGAGTTTTTGAAAGTTTGTCGAATACGTTGGCTGTGAGGGAATGCGATGTTTGAAAAAATTAGCAACTTGAAAATCTGGCAGAAGCTCCTGGTGGTAACGAGCCTGCTGGCATTGCCGATTCTATTGCTGCTCTATGTTTTTGTTGATAAACAAAATGAGCAGATTGAACTTGGGTACAAGGAACAACGAGGGCTTGAATACATTGCAGCGTTGCGGCCTGTGCTTGAGCATGTGCCGCAGCATCGTGACACCTCGGTGGCCATTCTGTATGGAGACGAGACCCTGCGCGACAGCCTGGATACGACTCGCAAAAAGATTGAGAGC
>CANGVB010000614.1 GCA_947456995.1 Bryobacteraceae bacterium
AATCCCCCGCCAGCGCCGTGGACGCTACAACCAAGTGACCCGGATTTGCTCGACGGGCTGGCTGCGGAGTTTCAAGCCAAAGGTTATGACCTGCGCTGGTTGATCCGCCGGATTGTCACCTCGCCCCAATATCAATCCCTGCAAGTTTCGCGCCGCATGAGTGCAGAGCAGATGTGGGATTCAATCTCGCAGATCACCGGCCAGCAGCAGGAAGTGAAGGTGAGCTTCTCAGATAAGAAGGTGAAGTGGGTGATGCAGACACGATCGCCTCAGGATCTTGAGAAGAGCGGGATGAAGAAGACACATGCTCTGCTGTCGGCGTTTGGACAGTGTGACCGCTACAATGCTCAGGCTGACCGCAAGCCTACGATGATTCAGACGGCTCTGTTGCTGAACGATGCAACGGTGAAAGAAAAGCTGAAGGTGGATGCAACGAAGAAGATGAGCCCCGAGTTTGTTGAGGATTTGTTCTACAGGGCGTTGAGCCGGCCACCTACAGAGGCGGAGATGAAGGTGGCGATTGGGCTTGAGGTGGAAGACCTCTTGTGGGTGATGGTGAATCGTTTGGACTTTCTCTTTTATTGAGGTGATGGGGATGTTGTTATCAAGACGAACCGCTTTACAGATGGCCTTTGCGGGAAAGAAAGCAGAGCCGCGTGGTTCAGCCGATTGTGTGATCTTTCTGAACCTGCAGGGCGGGCCCCCACAGATGGACACGTGGGATGTGAAAGAGGGCAAGTGGGCGCCGGAGAACCGCGATCTTGTAACGGTGAAGCAGGGCTATCAGTTTCCGCGTGCGCTGATGCCGAAGTTGATTGAGCGGCTGGAAGATGTGTTGATGGTGCGCAGTATGGAGGCGTGGGAGACGGTACACAGCCGCGGACAATATTATCTGCAGACGGGACATGCAGTGAGCCCGGCACGTGTGAAAGAGTCGCCGTCGATGGGGTCTGTGATTGCTCACGAAGCAGCAAAGACGCGTAAAGAAAGCGATTACCTGCCGCCCTTTGTCTCGATGAACTATGAGGCCTCTACGATGTACGGGCCGCTGATACGGGAGGGATGTCTGGCTGCCGATGCGTCGCCGTTGACACTCGATCTTGCTACGGGAAGCTTGCCCTTCTTGCTCGAAGACAGCGAGAAGGAGCGCTTTGCCAAGCGCTGGGCTGCGCTCATGGATATGGATGCCGGGCGGACGGGATTGAAGGCGGATTCGCCGCAGGAGATGCGTCAGTTTGCGAGCTTTGCCCGGGCGGTGGAGAAGATGATGCGGAACCCGCAGGTGAAGCAGGTACTCGCGCTGAAACCCGAAGAGAAGCTCGCCTATGGAGGCACACCATTTGGTGATGCATGTTTGCTTGCTCGCAATATGGCAGCGGCCAAGGCAGGGGCGAAGTTCATTATGGTGACGCAGCCAGGCTGGGACCTGCACGGGAATCTGTATGGCAAGGATCTGGGCAAGTCCGCTACCGGCGGAGTTTACAAGTTAGCCAAGGACCTGGATGCAGCAATGAGTGCGCTGCTGTTTGACCTGAAGCGGATGGGGTTGCTTGACCGGACGCTGGTGATAGCGATGGGCGAATTCGGACGGACGCCTGGTGAGTTGACTTCGCTTGCCGGACGCGAGCATTACGCCAAGGCGATGGTGGCGGCCTTTGCCGGCGCTGGTGTGAAGGGTGGCAGAGTGATGGGAGCTACCGATGCCGAGGCGGCGAATGTTACCAACTTTGGCTGGAAGAAGAAGCGGCCCATTTATGTGGAGGATGTGTGCGCGACTGTCTATAGCGTGCTGGGTATCGACGCAAACTCGAGGATCCGGAATACGCCTTCGGGTCGAGATTTTGTCTATGTAGATCCAGCCGCCGGGACGCGCGTGATTGATTTCGGTGAAGTGAGTGAGTTCTTCGTTTAGGCCAGAGCCTTGTGGACTACTTCACCCGCGACGTCAGTGAGGCGGAAGTCGCGGCCCTGATAGCGGTAAGTAAGCTTCTTGTGGTCGATGCCCAGGAGATGGAGCAAGGTGGCCTGGATGTCATGGACATGCAGGTGGCCGCCAGTCGGCGAGAAACCGAGTTCGTCGGTGCCACCGATGATTGAGCCGGGCTTGAGTCCGCCGCCAGCCATGAAGATAGAGTAGGCATCGATGTGATGGTTGCGGCCGATCTTGCCTTTTTCTCTTACTTCGCCCATCGGCGTACGGCCGAATTCCCCGCCCCAGATAACAAGCGTTCGATCGAGTAGACCACGTTGCTTCAAGTCTTTGATGAGCGCGGCTGAGGCTTGATCCACTTCACGGGTGACTTGCTCCAGCGGCTTGGTGAGATCGTCGTGATGATCCCAATCGGTGTGATAGAGCTGAACGAAACGAACGCCTCGTTCGACGAGACGGCGGGCGAGGAGACAGTTATTGGCGAAGGCGTGTTCGGGTTGGCCGGGTTTGGCTCCGTACATGGCCAGGGTCTCGGGAGTCTCCTGGCCGAAGTTGATCAACTCGGGGCCGGAGGTTTGCATACGGAAGGCCATCTCGTATTGCGAGATGCGCGTGTCGATTTCGGTGTCGCCGGTATGTGTCTTCTCCAGAGCATTGAGGTCTCGCAGAGCTTCGATGGTTTGGCGCTGCTGCTCGTCGGTAACGTTTTTGGGAGTGGAGAGATTCAGGATTGGGTCGCCGGTAGAACGGAAGGGAACACCCTGGTGGCTGGTGGGGATGAAGCCGCTGGACCAAAGCTGCGCACCGCCACGTGGGCCACGCGGGCCAGACTGTAGCACTACGAAGCCTGGGAGGTCTTTGGATTCGCTGCCGAGGCCATAGGTGACCCAGGAACCGATACTGGGGCGGCCAGCCCGCACGGAGCCAGTGTTCATGAAGAGCTTGGCCGGGCCGTGATTGAAGTTCTCCGTCGAGACGCCGTGGAACATCGTGAGGTCGTCGGCGACGGTAGCGATATTGGGGATGAGCTCAGAGAAGTACATGCCGGAGTTGCCGCTCTGCTTGAACTGGCGGCGGGTGCCGAGCATCTTTGGGGGCTCTTTGGAGAAGGTGTCCATGAAGGCAAAGCGTTTGCCTTTGAGGAGTTCCTCTGGGGCGGTCTTGCCGTCGTACTTGGTCAATTCCGGCTTGTAGTCGAA
>CANGVB010000615.1 GCA_947456995.1 Bryobacteraceae bacterium
GGGAGGAGCCTTTCTGGCTGTCTGTGATGCGATTGGGCGAACCGTCTTTGCCCCGGCAGAATTGCCGGTGGGCGTGATTACTGCACTTCTTGGTGGACCATTTTTTCTCTGGGTGCTCACTTCACGGGCTACAATTAAGGTTTGACCAACAAACTTGTCCTTGAAAACCTGAAGCACAGGCCGATTCGGACACTCCTGGTAGTTTTTGCTATTGCCATTCAGGTGAATCTGATGCTCACCCTTGTCGGGATGAGCCATGGCATGCTGAACGATTTCCAACGGAGAAGCCGTGGTGTCGGTGCAGACATTATCATCCGGCCCCCCAATACGAGCATTCTTTCAATGAGCGCTCCTTCCATGAAGGAAGCTATGGTGGGATATCTTCTAGAACAACCCCACATAAGTGACGCCCTTGGTGTGACTGTGTTCGCGATGGAAGGTTTTCTGAACAGCGCAACCGGCATCAACCTAAAGAAGTTTACTCAGTTTAGCGGTGGATTCACCTTTAAATCGGGTGGCCCGTGGACAGCCAAAAACGACGTCATCGTCGATGAGTATTACGCCGCCCAGCGCAAGCTCAAAGTGGGTGGCCCGGTCACCATGATGAACCGCGACTGGAATGTTGCGGGTATTGTCGAGAGCGGCAAGATGAGCCGGATCTTTATGGATGTCGATGTTCTGCAGGAACTGACGGCCAATACAGGCAAGTTAAGCCAGATCTATCTGAAGGTGGACGATCCGAAGAATGTGGATGCCATTGTAGAGCAGCTCAAGGCGCTACCGGCTATGAAGGATTATCCGATCTATACTATGCAGGCCTTTACCTCGTTGATCAGCATCGACAACGCACCGGGCTTGCGGCCCTTTCTGAATGTGATTGTTGGCCTTGCCGTTGTGGTGGGATTCCTGGTTGTTTTCTTGAGTCTTGACACCGCTGTGCTTGAGCGGACGCGTGAGATTGGAATTCTCAAGAGTCTTGGTGCCACGCCCGGCTTTGTGATCAGTCTGCTGTTTCGAGAGACGATTGCTCTGTCGATTGTCGGCAGCATGATGGGAGTTGGTTTGAGTTACGCGACACAGTGGCTGATTGCGACTCTGATCCCTGCCAGTATGCAGATGGAAATTGTTTATATCTGGTGGCCGATTTCGATGGGTGTTGCGATTTTTGCTTCGTTGATCGGGGCTCTTTATCCCGGCTACAAGGCTGCACGTCAGGATGCTGTTGAGGCTCTTGCATATGAGTAAACCGCCTATCATCGAGATTCGTGATCTCAAGAAAACATACCGTGTAGGCGAAGTGGATGTGCACGCCTTGCGTGGTGCCAATTTGAGTGTTGGGGATGGAGAGTTTCTCGCCATCGTTGGACACTCGGGCAGCGGCAAGTCAACGCTGTTCAATATTCTCGGCGGGCTGACTCCCGCTACCAGCGGCGGCATTCATCTGGGTGGGCAGGATCTGCTGGCCATGACGGATCTGGACCGTACGAAACTACGCCGCGGCACGGTGGGCTTTGTCTTTCAGAAGTACAACCTGTTGCCGACGCTTACCGCATACGACAATATTGCCCTCGCGGAACAGCTCGCCGGCACACGCAACATGAGCCAGCCGTGGTTTCGGGAAGTATTGGATTCGCTAGGCCTGGCGAGCCGCCTGTCGCACAAGCCGCGCGCCATGAGCGGTGGTGAGCAACAGCGAGTTGCGATTGCCCGCGCGCTGGTATGTCAACCGAAGATTCTGCTGGCCGACGAGCCTACGGGCAACCTCGACACCGAGAATTCCATTGCGGTGCTCGACATCATGCGCGGGATCAACAAGAAGTATGGGCAGACCATCCTGATGATCACGCACAATCCTGAGGCGGCTGATTTTGCCGATCGCAAGGTGCGGATGAAGGATGGCCGTGTGCTCGATGATGGCTTCGAGCCTATTTTTTAACGCTGATTTCCTTGAAGCTTACTTTTGAGTTGGCATCGTGGTTCTGGATGCCGATGTAGCCGGAATTGGTGCGTGGGCCGCGGACGGGTTCAAACCAAGCCTTGCGCTCGGGCACTGGCTGGCCTTCGACATATTCGTTGACCTTTTTGCCATTGAGCATGACGATCGTTGTTTTGCCCTTGAGAACGATCTCCATCGTGTTCCATTCCCCGGCAGGGTTTTGCTTCCATTCGCCGCCTGCTTTGGATAACGAATAAATGGCGCCGGTGCGGTGCCACTCGTCCCCGCCAGAATCGATCTGCACTTCGTAGCCATTGTGAACGCCGTACCAGGGGTCTTTGGGCTGCTCTGGCATGCGGATGTAGAGGCCGGAATTCGCGCGCGTGCCGGTGGTTTTAAAGACGACCTTGATGGTGGTGTTGGCGAAGGGATTCTCTTTGTAATAGAGCAGGCCCATGCCGCCTTTGGTTACCAGGAGGCCGTCTTCAATCTCGAAGGAACCAGGCCCGGTCATTTGCCAGCCAGTGGTGTCTTTGCCGTTGAAGAGCTGTTTCCAGGAAGCGGCAGGCAGGCAGGAGACGGCCAGCAGGGTGAGCAGAATTGTACGAATCATCGTCTTGAGTTTATCAACTGCGACGGAGGTCTTTGAGAATCGGTGCCCAGCCATCGTAGCTGTCGTGCTCCAGTTGGAAAGCGGCATCGACACGGTCTCCGGCTTTGAGCGCGAACCAGTCTTGCGGGACGCTCCAGCCTTTGAGATTGAGCAGCCGTCCTGACTGGCGTACGGTGAGTTTGATGTGTTTGCCTTTCATCGCGAAAGGCGGCGCTGCGACTTCGAGGCCCATCAGTGCGAAGACCGGGGGCGCGTTGTGATAGCCGAAAGGGGCCATGCGCTGCACCTCGTCATAGAGGCCGATGCCGACGTCGGGCACCGTCAGTTCCGCATCGATATCGATTACCGCGCGACGCTTTTCATCATCGAGTTGCGTTGCCGCATAGGCGGCAAAGGCTTCGACAAAAGCCGGCACCTGCGCCCGCTTGAGGGTGACCCCGGCGGCTTGAGCGTGGCCGCCAAATTGATCGAAGAGTTCTTGCATCGACTCGAGGGCATCGAGGAGCTGAAAGCCGGGGATTGAGCGCCCGGAGCCTTTCACGACGAGCTCGCCGTCTTTCTCCTGCTGCGTGAGGAC
>CANGVB010000616.1 GCA_947456995.1 Bryobacteraceae bacterium
CTATCGGCAGTTGCGGCGCAGACGCATCACGCAACCTCGCATTGGAAATGGCCTTGAGCGAGATTCGGAGCTAGCATCGTAATTTGCTCACGAAAGAGCTGAAACTATCCAAAGACTATTTCGTCATATAAGGTGCGGGTTACACTAAGGCCGATCCAATGAAAGCTGCTTTAGCCAACAGGGTGCATCGGGTTTTCTCTAACCTCGGCCCCGGCCTGATTACCGGTGCGGCCGACGATGATCCCTCTGGCATCTCCACATACTCCGTGGCTGGAGCCATGTTTGGGTTTCAGATGTTGTGGACGGCGGTCTTCTCGTTTCCACTGATGACCGCGGTGCAATTGATGTGCGGTCGACTGGGGATGGTAACCGGGCTGGGCCTGGCTGGTGCGATCCGGACTTACTATTCGCGCAAGATTCTCTGGATGGCCTGCCTTCTCTTGATCACAGCCAATGTTGTAAACATCGCTGCTGATCTGGGTGGTATGGCAGATGTCACAGAACTGCTTACTGGTGTGTCTTCTTCTCTTTGGACGCCAGTCTATACCGTCTTCATTTTGGCCCTGCTGATCTTCACCAGCTATCGCACCATTGTGCGGATCTTCAAATGGTTGACCCTGGCCTTGCTTGCCTATGTTGTATCTGCCTTTCTATCCCATCCGGATTGGCTCGCCGTTGCGAAAGCCACGTTGGTTCCGACATTCTCCTGGACCTCGCAATACTGGGCTACCCTCGTTGGCATATTAGGTACAACCATTTCGCCCTATCTTTTCTTTTGGGGGGCCGCTCAAGAAGTTGAAGTTGATATTGCAAAAGGACGAGTCAGCTTAGATCAACGTAAGGGCGCTACAGGTGAAGAATTGCAGTCGTTGAGGAATGACGTTGCGGCCGGCATGTTCTTTTCCAATCTGGTGATGTTTTTCATCATCCTTACATCTGCGGCCACTTTGCACGCCAATGGCAACACAAACATTGCGACTGCACGCCAGGCAGCCGAGGCGTTGCGTCCGCTTGCTGGTGATGGTGCATTCCTGCTCTTCAGCTTTGGCCTGCTTGGGGCGGGCATGTTAGGGGTTCCTGTCCTAGCTGGTTCCTGCGCTTATGCAATATCTGAAGCCGCAGGATGGACTGGTTCCCTCGATGCCAAGCCCAAGCATGCCGCCGGGTTTTATCTGGTGATTGGCCTTGCGATGTCTATCGGGCTTGCTCTCGACTTTGCAAATTTCGATGCAGTGAAAATGCTGTTCTGGGCGGCAGTGCTCAACGGAGTATTGGCTCCACCGCTTCTAGTTCTTGTTGTCCTCTTAACCAGTCGCGAAGATGTCATGGGAGAGCACCGCAATGGCTTCACCCTGCGTTTTCTGGGTTGGCTTTGCGCAGCGCTGATGTTTGCGGCGACGCTGGTAATGTTTGCTAGTGGGCTTCTGCCTCTGGGTTAACCAGCGTGAGGAGTGCAAAGTTGGTTGACGCTTCGAAGCCCATTTGGGCATAGAGAGGTCTTCCTGCGTCAGAGGCATGCAGGGTGATCTTCTCGCTGCTCATGATCTGCTTTGCCGCCTCAACAACCTCTCGAATGCAAGCTTCAGCGTAGCCCTTGCCGCGATGATCGGCGTGGCTTGCAACCAGAGCAATGTAAATTGTGCCAGCCACGGGAAGCGCGGCTGACGAGGTGACGGGTTGGTCATCCAGGTAGCCAACCATGGCAACGCAGTCGTCCTGCCAGATGTGCATATTGCAGACGGCGTCAAAAAGCTCGGCTGGCATGCCGTAGGCGTGAGCATTGAGATGGGCCAGATCCGTGGCCGTTTTCATGTCACTAACGCGTCGCCAGTCGAGCACCGGCAATGGGCGAATGGGCTCAAGAAACTGGTCTGCTGCCATCCCGGTTAAATTCATGATCGCGGCCATGGAATGAGCCGAAAGTGTTTCTTCCCAACCTGAGGGCAACTCGTCGGTGCACAACGCGTGAAGCCAGGCGTAGGGGCAGGATTCTGCTTCTGCAATCGCCCGGCCAAGACCTTGATCGAGCGACGCTAGATCCGTGAGTGGATGGTCGAAGAGCGAGATATTCAGGAAAGACAGTGGCGTGTTGCCAAAGCAATTAGCAAGGCCATTTTCGTGGGAGATCGTAGAACCGGGCAGTCTGCCGGCCATCAACTTCCAGGCATCGATAAAGTAGCGAATGGATTCAACGTGTGCGCTCATGACAGACTCTCAACCTACCACGGCTGCGTCTTAAGCGAGCAGCTCTTTGACGACATTGCCAAACACGTCGGTGAGCCGCATATCGCGGCCACTGTAGCGGAAGGTGAGCTTCAGGTGATCGAGCCCCAGCAGGTGCAGCATCGTGGCGTGCAGGTCATGAAGGTGCACCTTGTTTTCAACCGCAAAGTAACCGTATTCGTCCGTAGCGCCATGCACATAGCCGGGCCTCGATCCACCACCAGCCATCCACATTGTGTAGCCAAAAGGGTTGTGGTCTCGGCCGATCTGAGTGGTGTCGCCGTTGTCCGGAAACTGAGCGCATGGTGTGCGGCCAAACTCTCCACCCCAGATGACGAGCGTATCTTTGAGCAGCCCACGCGACTTCAAATCCTTGAGTAGCCCGGCGATCGGCTTATCGGTAGACTGGGCGTTGATCCTGTGGCCTTTCTCGAGGTTCGCATGTTGGTCCCAACGGTCGAGACCCTTGCGGGCAGGGGTGAGAAGCTCGATGAACCGTACACCTTTTTCAACCAGCCGCCGGGCCGTAAGGCAGCTCTTGCCGAACTCGGATGTGATCTCTTCGTCGAGACCATAGAGTTTGCGTGTGGCCTCTGATTCCTTTGAGATATCGAGTAGCTCAGGCACCGCACTCTGCATGCGAAAAGCCAGATCGTAGTTCTGGATCGTAGCTTCGATTTCGCTTACTGCGCCGAAGCGAGCGAGGACACCCTGATTGAGTTTGGCGAGCAGACTCAGTTTGTCCCGCTGCTCCTGAGGGGTCTTATCGATCGGCTTAAGGTCGGCGATTGGGTGATCCCCGCGACGGAAGAGTGTTGCCTGGTAAGACGCAGGCAGGAAGCCGGCGCCAAAGCAATCAATGCCACCGGGCGGCACCAGGCCGTTATCGAGAACGATGAAGCC
>CANGVB010000617.1 GCA_947456995.1 Bryobacteraceae bacterium
CCTTGGTCTGCCGTAAAGAGGTTGGTCTGGATCTTGAATTCGCGGACGGCTTCTACTGAAGGCCGAAGAACGATCGACAGGGTGAGCCGTTCGTTGTTGTCAATGCCGTCCCAGAGGAAGTTGTTGGATCCCTCGCGGTTACCGTTGGCAAAGATTTCGCTCCCTGGACGCAGATCGTCTGGGCGCGAGCCGGACATGATCGTGCCACGGCTACCAAAGCCAACGCCGGTCACACCCGGGCCAAGCGTCGCAAGCTGCACGAAGTTGCGGCCATTGAGCGGCAACTCTGCCACCTGGCGCTGCTCCACCACCTGACCGATCGACGACGTGTCGCTTTCGATCAACGGGTTCGATGCCCGCACCTCCACTGATTCTGATACGTTGCCAACTTCGAGTTGGAAGTCGAAGCGGGCGGTCTGGTTGACTTCAAGAGTGATGTCCTGAAATACCGGCTTGAAGCCGGATTTGCTGGCGGTTACCTTGTATTTTCCGGGCTGCAGAAAGGGGATCGTAAAGATACCGCTCTCTTCTGTAATGACTTCTTTAACAGCCTGGGTATCGAGGTTTTGGATCGTGACTTTCGCTGCCGCAACGGCGGCAGAGGATTTGTCAGTGATCGATCCGGTAATGGAAGAAGATGTCTGTGACCACATCAAAGAGGTCAGTGTGAGCGCAAATATAGCGAGACGCAACATGAGTCGGGGTAATCCTCCTGGGGATTTTGTGACGATTGCATAACTGGATGCAAGTGGTGCCATTCTATCGCCTCGCGAAACGCTTGTCGATTCGTTTGGAGAAGATTTCTTAAGCTGCGGCGCATTTAAGGTGTGTAGTCTTGGGGCCTGGAAATTTGCCATCGATATCGTGCCGGGTGTGGGGTTGATCCCGCAGAAGCGTTTTGATCTGGAAATGAATGAAGATAGTCCCTGTCCTTTACTCAGGCCTCATGCAACACTTCCAGGGTTGCTTTCGACCTACTGTTGGCGCAGCTCAAAGTCGATCCATTGGCTCAAGGTTGGCGACTTGCCGTCGCGCGGGATGAGCAGAACCTGCAGCAGGTATTCACCTGGAATTGAGCGGGGCCCAAGTGTGAATGTGCCGCTAGCGGTCGCGGTTTTTGACTTCGATCGAATCGGAAATCGCGCACCTTGCCATACTGCCTGATCGTTCCGTAGGATGCGTGGCTCAAGATCGTAGATGGTATTGCCGGTATTGCCGTCCTGCTTTGGATTGTAGACAGTGATCGAGTAAGCGATTGGAGTGCCAGCTGGGAAGCTGCGGAGGATCTGGCTTTCTGGACTGCCGTCGGACATCTTGAGAGTCGAAACAACGGTTTGCGATTTCTCTCTGTTTGGCAACTCAACAAAGGTTGAAGCAGAGCCAAGTTTGCCCGACTTGAGGTCTTTGACGGCGGCTCGGATCTGGTAGGGGCCAGGCTTCAGAGTATTGCTTTGGAGACTGTAAAGGAGGCCCTTTGCCTTCAAGCGTGGCAGATCTTTTGTTGTGGAGCGAATGGTGTAGCTTTGCTCTGTTGTCGAGTTTGGGATGGGGCTTCCGCCTTCGGTTATCGAGATGATTTGAAGCGTGGCGGATTGTACGCCCCTAATGTCCGGAGGAGAGAATTCGAGGCTGGAGATATCGATATGAAGGATCGACCCCAGTGCCCACTGGTTGGATTTGTCAGTGCTGGCCTGCGTGATGGGTAACAAACGAAGGGCGATACCTGTATGCGAGAACGGGGAGCTAAGAGCAGTGAGAAGGTTAGTGCTACTGCTGTAGTCCGGCTCGGGGAGAACAGACTTCCGGTACTGAGTCTTCTGGCCGGGGCGCTTGAGCCGGATTAGTAGGCGGCCATAACGTTCCTTGTCTTCATTAGGTGGAAACGTAAGAACGTAGAAGCCGGATTGGGAATCCATGATCGACTCAAGGCTGTCAAGGATGTCGTTTGAGTTGAAGTGTGTCGTGCCGCCGGTTTCCAGTGCGAGGAAGCTCAGGCCGATCTGGTTGTCGGTGATCTGAGTCCGTTTCTTATTGAAGAGCTCCATCACCTGTTCGGGTTCCAGGCCGTTGTAATCGTCCTGGGCCTGGAAGGGGGGAGGAAGCAACCCGCGGGTGTCGATGGCGTAGATCACGACAGCAGAACGGTTGGCTGCCATTGCGATATCGCGTGCTTCCGATACCGTGGTGTTAGGATCTTTCAGCCCCTGGCCTTTGGAAATGAGAATACCGTCCGAGAGCAAAATCAGTGATTTTCGGCCCGGCATGGATCGCATGCCAGCCGAGATGAATTTGATAGCGGCCATGGTATTGATGGCATAGCGGCGTTGTATGAGGAATGCCGTCTCGCCCGTGTCGCCATCGGTATTGACGGCTGCCGTTGAGAGTTGAACCCGAAGGCTGTCGACAGAGCGGTGGAGGATGCGAGGGTCGGCCGTGAATTGCTGTAGCGCTGGGATACCGCCGCTGGTAGAGAGGATTGCAACCAGATCACCCGGTGCGAGCTGGCTATCGATGAATTTGTGAAGGGAGAGGCGTGTCCGGTGTACGGATTCGATGCCCATCTTGAGGTCGTCCACCAGGACAGCTATAGTGCGGGTGACCTGGTTGCGCTGGATGCGGGCACCGGTCTGGATCCGCAGTTCTGTCTTTGTGTTTTGGCTTGAGCTGTCAATGTATGTTGCGCTGGACACGGGGCGAAGTTGACCGTCAGCGAAAATCTCAAAATTCTCGGCATGAAGGTCTTTGACCGGTTTGCCAGCTTTGTCAGTAACGATGGCGTCAACCTGTGCTCGTGTGACGTCGATGCGGATTTGCTCCTGGGTGAAGAGGCAGAGTAGAGCAAACCACATGTTTTGGAGTTTATCCTATGAGGATGAATTACCATGGCAAGGTATTCCGGCCGCTAAACAATACGCCGAATGGCGAAGTAAACGGGGAAACGCGTTTTGTCTATCGACAAAAGGATGCAGTGCTTGAAGCATCCTATTCCGGGGGAGGTATCAAATCTGGGCAGATGGTGGGCCTGGTCTTTGATGACGGCCGTTTGGAATTTCTCTACCAGCATCTGACAGACGATCTGCAATTGCGAAGCGGGCGCTGCGAATCCCGGCC
>CANGVB010000618.1 GCA_947456995.1 Bryobacteraceae bacterium
CTCAGCACCAATCTCTTTCAGCACATGCTGTACGTGCTCGACGTAGCTGGCCGCATGAGGGCTCGAAGCATCGACAACATGCAGCAGCAAGGCCGCCTCGGTGACTTCCTCAAGCGTCGCCCGAAAGGCCTCCACCAGAGTGGTCGGCAGCTTGCGGATAAAGCCTACCGTGTCGCTCAAAAGCACCTTGCGCCGCGAAGGCAGAATCACGTGCCGCACTGTAGGATCCAGCGTCGCAAACATCTTCGCATCCGCCAGCACCGAAGCATTGGTCAATCGGTTGAAGAGTGTACTTTTTCCAGCGTTTGTATAGCCCACCAGCGCAACGGTAGCCAGCGGAACACCCTGACGCTGCTTGCGCTGAATCCCTCGCCCGCCACGCACCTTCGCGAGCTCCGCCTTGATGTTCTTCAGCTTGCGGGCGATCTTGCGGCGATCACTTTCGAGCTGCGTTTCACCGGGGCCGCGCGTACCGATACCACCACCAAGACGGGACATCATGACGCCACGTCCGGCTAGTCTCGGCATCAGGTAATTCAACTGCGCGAGTTCAACCTGCAGCTGGCCCTCACGCGTGCGCGCCGGAGCCGCAAACAAATCGAGAATCAGCTGCGTCCGGTCCAGCACTTTGCAACCAATCGCCTTCTCCAGATTGCGCTGCTGTGTAGGCGTGAGTTCGCAATCAAAAAGAATCGTGTCGGCGGAGAGCGCGCTTACGAGCGCCGCCAGCTCGGTAATTTTTCCCGCCCCAATGAGAGTGGCTTTATCGGCGTGATCGCGCACCTGCACAACCCGGCCGGCAACCGTCGCCCCAGCGCTCTCGGCCAGTACATGCAACTCCTGCAGCGAGTCCTCTACTGATAATTCAGTGAGCGGACTAGCCGGCTCTTTTTGCCGGCGCAACTGCACGCCACAAAGAATCGCGATTTCTGGCAATTAGTTTCCGTTAGGTTCGACTGGAATCGGTGCCGGGCCGCCCACGGCAAGCGTGCTGCCACCCACATGAGCCTGCTTCGAAACCACCACCGTTGAGATGGCGTGCTTGAAAATCAACTGCTCCTGGTTGTTCGCCTCAAGGACCACAGAATACTTATCGAAACTCTTGATTCGTCCCGAAAGCTTTACCCCGCTCATCAGATAAATCGTTAAGTAAGTCTTGTCTTTGCGGGCGTTATTGAGGAAAGCCTCTTGTATGTTTTGCTGTTGTGCCAGCTTTTCCATCTCGTCGCCTCTTTTTCTTTTCGTGTGAAGCAAGTGAGCAGAAACATCCCCGTTCCGCTTCACTGCTGATAAGGACGATTGTACAACAGGGCAGCCAGCTAAACTGTTCTTGGCATGTCTCCCGCAACTCAATCCGCACTGAAGATCGCGAGAGTCAGCATTTTCGCCGGGCTCTTCCTGGCAATTATCAAAATTGCCGCTGGATATCTGGCCAATTCTCTCGCAGTTATTGCCGACGGTATCGAAAGCGCGGGTGACGTCATTGCCTCCCTGATCCTCTGGCTTGGGCTGCGGATGTCCGCCCAGCCACCCGACGAAGATCACCCCTACGGCCACGGCCGTTTCGAGATCCTCGCGGGCCAGGCCATCGGCGCTTTCCTCATCGCCAGCGGTGCCATTCTCGGCTGGCAGGCCATCCTACACCTCCGTCAGCCGCAATCCACACCTCAGTCCTTCGCCATCTGGACCGTCGTAATCTCCATCACGATCAAGCTCATCCTCGCCCGCTGGAAGAAATCCGCCGCTCGTGAATTTCGCTCTGCCGCTCTAGAAGCCGACGCCGCCAACGACTGGCTGGACGTCCTCTCCGGCCTTGTCGCCATCCTCGCCCTCGGCCTCAACCTCTACAACCCCAGTCTCTTCTCTCATGCCGACGCCGTTGGTGGCGTCATCATCGCCATCCTCGTTGTCGTTCTCGGTTTCCAGGTGCTCCGCCAGTCCAGTTGGGAGCTCCTCGACACCATGCCCTCTCCTGAGATGCTGGCCGAAATCAAAACCTGCGCCAGGGCCGTCCCCGGTGCCCTCGGCATCGAAAAGTGCCTCGCCCGCAAAACCGGCTTTCAATATCACGTCGACCTTCACCTCGAAGTAGCTCCGCACCTCACAGTAGAAAACGCCCACCAGATCTCCGGTGCCGTCCGCGCCGCCATCCGCAAACAAATCCCCTGGGTGGCCGACGTCCTCATCCACATCGAGCCCGCTCCATCAGACAATAAAGTCGATGGATAACATTCACGTCGCCAAGCTTCTCGACGAAACAGCAGACCTGATGGAGATCGCCGCCGAAGACGGCTTCCGCATCCGCAGCTACCGCAACGCTTCCAAAACCATCGAGGGCTACCCCGAATCTGTGATGTCGATCCTCGAAGACAAATCTCGCAAGGTCACCGACATCCCCGGCATCGGTAAAGGCATCGCGGCCATCCTCGCTGAAATCGCCGAAAGAGGTTCCTTCGAGCGTCGCGACGAGATGCTGCAGAAGTACCCACCCACCGCGCTTGAGATGCTCAAGATCCAGGGCCTCGGCCCCAAATCCATCGCCGTGCTCATCGAGCACTTCCGCGTCTCAACCATTGACGATCTCGAACGAATCTGCCGCGAACAAAAACTCCGCGATCTCCCACGCATGGGCGCAAAGCTCGAAGAGAAGATCCTAAAATCCATCGCGATCTACCGCCGCTCCGCCGGCCGCTTCCTGATCGACTTCGCGACGCAAACCGCCGAGGAACTGCAAACCCTCTTCTCGACGCTTCCCGGCATCACCAGCATCAGCCCCGCAGGTAGCCTCCGCCGTGGCAAAGACACCATCGGTGACGTCGACATTCTGGTTGCCGGCCCTGAAGCCGTGCAGGCTCTCGACACCTTCGCCAAATGGTCCAAGGTAGACGAGCTTCTGGCCAAAGGCGAAAACAAAGCCTCCGCCCGCGTGGGTGTCGAAGGCATCCAGGTGGACGTTCGCGCACTCCCCACCGAATCCTTCGGTGCGGCCATGCAATACTCCACCGGCAGCAACGAACACAACGTCAGCCTACGCACCAGAGCCGTCAAGATGGGCTACACGCTCAACGAATATTCCCTCTCGCGCGAGAGCGACAACCAGATCATCGCC
>CANGVB010000619.1 GCA_947456995.1 Bryobacteraceae bacterium
GTTAACGCCAGAATCGACAAGCCCTTTACCCGGCTCTGAAACTTCGTCTGCACTTCCTGGATCTGGTCCTCCGAGGTGTCCAGAACTCGATCGTTGAGATCATTAACCTGCCGGACGAACTCTACCATCTCGTCCCGCCTCGGTGCCAGTGTCGACCGCAAGAAATTCTCCCCCTTTTCGGCGCGTGCGGCTCGATCCCAGGTTAGGGCCGTCGCTAACGAAGTCCAATAGGCTTCGGTGTGCTGCTGCAGGCTTTGAACCGCCTGCTTCTCATTCTCAGGTGCGTTTTCGTTGTACCGCTTCAATCCTTCTTCAACAATTCGCCTGAGACGCAGTAGTTCAACCTTTTGACTCGTTGCTACAGTCTCGTCGCGTTCCAGCAAATAGTCCCGGGCTAGCGTCGCAGAACGAAAAGTGTTGGTGCCAAGCTGGTCGAGAATCGAGTCGCGAACTCTCGATTCCCTGCGAAGAGTGGCGCTTGCGCGAGCCAGATCGGTTGTCTGCAGCGCCGAGTCTCCGGCCAGGATTGCCATCAACAGCAGCAACCCCGCGAATCCAGTCAATACGCTTCGGGTAGATCTTTTCATGTCAAAAATGTTAAGAATAGAGGCACTTATTACCGTCCCATAGTTATGTGAATCGTTGCAATACAGCTCTAATTGCTCAAGGCCTACTTCTTGCACTTCACTCGTCGCCGGATATCGGGCCAAAACTCCTTTAGCACCTGCGATAGAGCATCTGATCCAACCTGAGTAACCAGTTTGGTTGCATTGACGTGATAGTTGCGATTGTCTGGATAGTAAGCGTTGGAAATCGCGACCGCTGAAGCGATACCCAACCATTCGGAGTAATTGAATCCAACCCCTCCCGCATCGTTGCGCGCGAGGATAACCCGTGAAAGGGCGTAGCCCAATCGATACTTGACGGTGCCGCTTCCTCTCCTGAAGTACCTTGGATCTTGATGTAGAACCGCTGGGGAAAGGCCCTCGCTCAGTAAATTGCCCATCGCCAGATCAGCGTAGCTTGTTCCAGGCAGCTGCGTGTATCCACGGGGCGCTGTTGTTTTCAACCCTGGCCATCGTCCAAATCGGGCAACGCGGGCTGGCCAGGAAATTCGATATTGCAAACTGTCTATGAATGTGGGGATTGGTCAATTGCATTCTGGCCTCACTCGCCGCCCAGTACCAAATAGCGCAAGATCCCTTGCCGTTGCACCTGCACTACCAGCGGAGAACCAGGCGTCAAATCTCTTACGAATTGAGTCAAAATATCGATGTTGGTAGCGGCCCTGCCATTGACGCTGTAAATCACATCCCCCGGCTCAAGCTCTTCCTGGAAGACCCGCGAAGTCTGAAGTCTGGCCACCACGATGACGCCATAATCGTGCCGCGGTTGGTTGATCATCGGCGCCGTCGTTTGGTCCAAGGCGATGGCAAGCACTCCAAGCCGGGGCACCGCCACCGCCTTCGCTTTCGCTGCTTCAAGTAGCTCCTCATCTGCGTGGACCGACTCTTTGAGCGCCACCATGACTTCGACTTTCTCTTTGTCACGAATTACATCGAGTTTCAGTTTCTCGCCAATTTCCGATCGAAACAGATTGCTTGCAAACTGGCGCATATTCTGAACGGGGCGGCCGTCGACACGCACCACGATGTCGTTAATCCGCATTCCCGCCTCCGCCGCTGCCTTGCCCTCAATGACATCCTGAATCAAAACTCCCGATTCGCGCGGCAATGATAAAGCTTTTGCCAGCGTTGGCGTGACGGATCGCGCGATAACTCCCAATTCGCCTCGGCGCACTTTGCCATTGCGTTTGATCTGTGCATAAGCGTCCTTCACGAGGGCGCTCGGTATGGCAAACCCTAAACCCTCGCTACCGCCAGATGAAGTTACGATAAACGTATTGATACCGGCGATCTCGCCACGCGTTGTCACCAGCGGTCCACCGCTGTTTCCAGGATTAATCGGTGCATCCGTCTGGATAAACGCCTGACTTGCATCAGCTCCCAACTGGCGTTCGGCAGCGCTAATGATTCCCATACTCGCCGAATTTTCAAGGCCTCTAGGGCTGCCAATCGCAAATACGATCTCGCCTTTGGTCAACTTGGAAGAATCTGCAAAGGGCAGATACCGCCAATTCTTTCCAGGCACTTTAAGTACCGCCAAGTCGGTCTCCAGGTCAATTCCGACCACATCGGCAGTCAGCGGAGCCTGCGGGCCAGCCTCGCCCCGTGAAGCTGCCGCCGGATCATCGACTCGTACTTGGATGCGATGCCCGTTTTTCACGACGTGTGCAT
This sequence comes from Bryobacteraceae bacterium, assembly GCA_947456995.1. Taxonomy (GTDB): domain Bacteria; phylum Acidobacteriota; class Terriglobia; order Bryobacterales; family Bryobacteraceae; genus Bryobacter. The sequence continues at coordinate 2,298 of CANGVB010000619.1, forward strand.
TCGTGATCAGGTACCCATCTGGAGAGACGAACACCCCGGTGCCTTCTTTGGTCTGGTGCCCAACCAGGGCCGTCTGGCCAGGGTCGCCCTCCAACTGCCCATATCCCTCCACAAGAATCGCCACCACCGCCGGGCTTACTTCCTTGATCAATCCTTGAACATCGTGACTGAATTCATGCAACGCTGCTCTCGCTGCAACTACCTTTGCCGGCTGTCCAAATAAGGGGCTGATCGCTGCAAGCAGCAGGCCCGTAAACATCTTCTTACGCATCATTCGATCACCTCTTCACTCTTCGATGCGTGTTGGCCCGCCAACGAGACTACCGTCCACAGGGTATTCGACAGCCAGACAAAATGGTAGATGACCGGGCTTGGGTTCCCCGCATCTTGCGCAGGATGCCTTATGGGATTTTCGACAATCCATACCAGGTTTCTAAGAGCGACATAGCCTTTGGGGCATCTACGACGCTTTGAAGGGGATAGCTAGACAACGTTACCCCTCAAAGATGAAGCTTTTCTGAGTCACAACTATTTTAAGGAAATTTACCCTGCCTAACTCACTGATTTAAAGGCGTTTCTGGCAGACTCAAAACATTAAGATTACCGACTCGTCTGCTAATTTCTGCTCAGGAGTGATCCCATGACTGAAGAGCAGAACATTGCAAACGATCCATCGACCGTGGAAACCAAACCACGCAAGAAAACCATGTCCGAAGCGGCCCTGGCCGCCAACCGCGCCAATGCCAAAAAGTGCACCGGCCCAAAAACCCGCGAAGGCAAATTCAAAGCCAGCCTCA
>CANGVB010000620.1 GCA_947456995.1 Bryobacteraceae bacterium
GGCCGCCCGGCCAACGAGCGCCCCTTCCTCCTGATCCCGGTCGGCTACCCCGCCCCGGACGCCAAAGTCCCGGTGCTCACAAAGAAACCGCTCAACGAAGTGATAGTCCGCCGCTAGCCTACTTACCAGATCGTGAAAGGGTAATTTTCACCAATTCTACTGTCTGCGCTGATTAAATATGAGTCGCTTGCGCATCTTGCATTCGCCACAATCAATCGGTCAAATGCATCCCGAGTCCACGACTCGCGACAAGCAGCAATGCTGATTCGGTCAAAGGAGATGTCACAAATCCTGACATCGAGCCGCTCGTAAAGATGGCTCAGAACGAGGTCGGGCTCAACGTCCAGCTTTCCGGTTTCTCTTAGATACTGCAGTTCAAGTCGAAGCATTGGAGACATCCGCAGTTCATACCGGTCAATCGCACTCAAGGCCGTCCGGCTGATGCGTCTGACTTCTGCCATTGCCAGCCATACAGCCACATGTGTGTCAAGGTAAGCAACTACCGGGTTTCCAACTTCTCCTGATTTCTTTCCCAAGCAGCCAAAGCCTCCTTACTGTTTTCTTCCAACGCCCGCTCCAGGTCGTCGGGGTTGAATCCAGGAGCAAAAATGTCCATAGGCTTCAAGCGCGAAAGCTTGGACACCTTCTTCTCGGCAACCAACCGGAAGGTCGTTCCCTGATAAGAAAACTCCACCCTTTCACCTCGGGCCGCAGCCTCAGCCAGTGAGAAGAGGTTCTGCCGCACTTTAGAAATGGTCAGAGTCATGAGTACATATTAGCGCCTCATGTACAAAAGCTCAAGAGACTTGTACAACCTCTAATCCGCAACTCCGTTAAACTAATCCCTGTATGGAATTCAACCACGGCTCAATCCTGATCGACGCAATCAGTGCCTCAGGCGCACGCATCACCGGCGCAAAAGCAAGTTTCCTCCTCTACAACCACCGCCTCCGCAGCCTCGACTCCGCCTTCCGCGTCAAACTCGCCGGCAGCCCCGTCCTTCTCGCCGAGGTTCCCGCCTTCCCCTACGGCTCCGCCGAAATCATCATGGACATCGAGCGTTATTACCCCAAGAAACGCTTCGTCAATGTCCAACCCGACGACGCCACAGAACTCAGTGAAGTCTTTTTCCTCGATTCAAAAACAGCCAAGCCAAAGTTTCCGGCCAAATCACATCCCGCCTACGCCAAGCTGGCCACGCCAGTCAGCGAGCTATCAGACCTCCAGAAAGCCGGCCTCCTCAATCTCCACGCCAAGGCCACTGCAATCGGCATCGTCCAGCATATCGAGAGCGTTATTGAAGTACGCCCCGCCCGCCTCTTCGCCAAAGTCAGCGACGACTTCCTAGACATCATCCGCGACTCAACAGACCTCTTCCACGAAGCCAGCGGCATCAGCCACACTTTCAACAAGCCCTGGCGCAGAATCGAAAAGGGCGGCAGCTTCAAAACCCGAGACCGTCAGGCCAACCTGCAACTCACCTTCGCCACCAACAGCGACAACCAACTGCTCGTAGACATGGACATTGATGACAATCAGGGCATCGCCCACGCCTTCGACGTCATCGGCCACGCCCTCACAGGTGCCGATACCCACCCCTACAACATCCAGCAGGTGCTCCTCTCACTCCAGGGCATCGACCCCGGCTACAGCCTCTCCTAAACCTGACATGCCCGCGAAACCCAAAGCAAGCCTGCCCGAAACGCTCTCCGTCCAAATGGAACTGATGATGCAGCGCCTGGTCATGCCTCGAGTTCCAGCACTCGACGATTCCCTCGACATCAGCCCTGCCGACAGACACTCACTCGCCATCCTCGGCCGCTCCGGCCCAATCCCGATGACAACGCTCGCACAAATGCTCGGGCTTCCGCTCAGCACCACCACCCACCGAGTCGACAAGCTAGTCAAGAAAAAGCTCCTCACCCGCGGACGATCCGAATCAGACCGCCGCATCGTCGTAATCTCCCTCGCGCCTTCAGGCCAGGCCCTCGAAGAAAAGCTGCGAGCCCTCCATCTGGCCATCGCCGCAGAAATGCTCAAACCCCTCACCTCCGCTGAACGCAAACTCTTTGTCGAACTCCTAACCAAGATCAACAAAGACTGAACTACACAAAACTTTACTTTCACTTTCGAACTGTTTCAGAATCGAAGCGTTTATCCTGATAAGGAAATAACTCTTCATGAATCGCCTCGCCATCGACATGCTCACCGGAGACCGCAGCCGCTATCTCGGCATCGTTCTCGGAGTGGCCGTATCCGCATTCCTCATCTCCCAGCAACTCGCCATGCTCAATGGCATTCTCGACCGCATCACAGCCACCATCAGCAATCTCGGCGACGTCGAAATATGGGTTGTCGATCCGCAGGTCCAGTTTGCCGACGATGCCAAACCGATGGCCGACTCCCAACTGGCCCGGGTCCGCTCGATTGACGGTGTTGCCTGGGCCGTCCCTCTCTACAAAGGCAATCTCCGTGTCCGCCTCGACGACGGCAACTTTCAGTCGGCAATCGTCAACGGTCTCGACGATTCCAGCCTCATCGGCGGCCCATCGGAAATGATCGCCGGCTCACTGAAAGATCTCCGTGAAGCCGACGGAATCATCATCGATCAGGCCGGCGCACAAACCAAGCTCGCCCGCAAAGGCCCCGACGGCAAATCGATCCCACTCAAGATTGGCGACACCGTCGAACTCAATGATCACCGGGCGATCGTAGTCGGCATCTGTAGAGCGGCACAGACTTTTCAGTCCAATCCCGTCATTTACACCACTTACTCCCGAGCTTCTCTTTACGCCCCGCAAGAGCGCAAGAAACTCACTTTCATCCTGGCCAAAGCCAAGACCGGCATCGATCAGGCCGCACTGGCGCAAAAGATCCAGCGCATCACCGGCCTCGGCGCCTACACAAACCCGCAATTCCGCGATCTCACCCAGCAGTACTTCATCCGCGAAACCGGCATCGTCACCACCTTCGTCTTCGGCATCTTCATCAGCTTCAGCGTAGGCACCATGATCGCAGGGCAAACCTTCTACAACTTCACCCTCGAAAACCTTCGCCAATTCGGGGCGATCAAAGCCATGGGCGCCTCCAA
>CANGVB010000621.1 GCA_947456995.1 Bryobacteraceae bacterium
AGACTATCGCTATTCTGCTGCTTTTGTCCTTCAGCCTCGCGGCCCAAACCCTAAGTCTCGAAGGATCCTGGAATTGGCATGAAGGAGACGACCCTCGTTTCGCCGCACCAGGATTTGACGATTCCAATTGGGCAACTACGAGCCTTCCCCGTCGAGAACAGGTGCCTGTCGGTGTGGGGTGGCTTCGGCGTGAGGCCGTCGCTCCAGCTTCTATCGGACAACTCGCGCTCGCAATTGGCTCCTACAACTTCTGCGGCGAAACCTTCGTCAACGGTGTGCTCGTCGGCCGCATTCCCTGTCAGCCGGGAGAGGATCCGCCGTTCTTCGTGCCGCGCGTTTACTCCATTCCGGAAGGCTTAATCAAGCCGGGCGAAAAGCTTGTAGTTGCCCTGCGAGGAGAGCAACGCTTTGCACTCTGGGGCAATGCTTCGTTCCTTCTCGACGAAGGGCCCTACCTGCTGGCAACTCCCGCTCTTGCTGAAGAGTCTGCCGGCGCAGCGCTGGGCCGCCTACAACGCAACTCATCCTCCTTCATCGTCTTCTCCTGGACTGCATTCGGTATCAGTTGTCTGCTACTCGTTCTCTGGGCCACCAATCCGTCGCGGCGAGAGTTGCTTTGGTTCGGACTATTTCAAATGTGCATCTTCGCCTTCAGCGCGTCGCAGTTGTGGTTCGTCTACGAAGGGAATGTACCCTTATTGCTCTTCACGTGGTCGATTCCGGCCGCCTTCTTGTTCATAACGGCCGCAACTCATCTGGTGCTTTTCAACGTTGAGATGCCTTTGGGCTGGTGGTTCGCAGCAGGTTTGCTCACCTTGGGCTCCCGAATCGTGTTGCCGGGTTTTGCCTGGCAAGTTCCTCCACTGTTGTTGATTCTTGTTTGGGCTGTGGGGCGGCTGCGAAGCCCGCAGTTGCCAGACCGGCTCTTTGCCCTTGCGGTGCTCATCTATTCCATCGCCGGCATGAATAGCGCTTTCAGCCGGACGCTCCCCGGCCTGTGGCCGATCCCGGGTGTGTTCTGGGTGGGGCCCTTCATGGTTGTAACGATCTCGGCCGTCAATGCAGTGCTTTCTTCGGCAATGCTCGTGCTTTTGATTTTGCGCCTTGGCGAAGACCGGCGTGAGAAGCAGCGACTGGCCGGAGAGATGGCCGCTGCTGCGGAGATGCAGTCGTTGCTTTTGCCGTCTGAGGCGATTGAGGGAGTCGAGATGGTGTATCTGCCGGCAACCGAAGTGGGTGGCGACTTCTTCCAGGTGGTAGATCGTGACGACAGCTCGCGCATTGTCGTCGTAGGTGATGTCAGCGGCAAGGGGCTGAGGGCGGCCATGTTGGTATCGGTTGCAGTCGGAATTTTGCGCAACGAGAAGTCATCATCACCGGCTCGGATTCTTTCAGTTCTAAACGAAGGTCTCATCGGACGGAGCGGCGGTGGATTCGTGACCTGTTGCTGTGCCCGGTTTGAGGCTGGTGGCAAGGTGACCATCGCAAACGCTGGACACCCGTCGCCCTATTGCGATGGCCGTGAAATCGAGATTGAGGCCGGACTACCCTTGGGCGTGGTGGCGGGCATCGAGTATGAAGAGACCGTTGTAGACGGTGGGCGGTTTACGTTTATCTCCGACGGTGTAGTGGAGGCGGAGAATGCACAGCGTGAGTTGTTTGGCTTTGAGCGTACGAAGGAGATCAGCCGGCAGACCGCGAAGGAGATCGCAGACGCGGCAAAAGCCTGGGGCCAGACCGACGACATCACCGTCGTCACCATAAGGAGGGTTGCGTGATCTCAGTCAGCGAGAGGATCCCAGACAGGCACAAGATCGAGCACGAAGCCTTCCATCGGGCCTTCGCCAGCTACAGAATTAGCGGCAGACCGGGTTTCGGCTTCAAAACCTGGCCGATAGATTTCAACGGTGCGAGCCTCAGCGTCAATCAGCCATGCCAGTTGCGCTCCATTCGCAAGCCATTCTTCCATTTTGTCGCGAAGTACACGGATCCTGTCGGTGGGGGAGCGAAGTTCAATTACAAAATTCGGGCAGATCGGCCAGTAGCGGCTAAATGCAGTTGGATCAAGATCCTTGATACGGGGCTTCAAAACCCAGGCGGCGTCGGGAGAACGGCGCGCGGTGTTTGGGAGCAGCCAGCCAGTAGAGGAATCGAAAGCGACGCCCCGTTTGTCCTGGCGAGCCCAGTTTCGGAGTTGGGCGCTGATTTCGTTGTTGCGAGCACCAGTCCAAGTGAAGGTCTGCGGCATGATGATCAATTCCCCGTGAGCGGACAATTCGAGATTGAGGTCAGGATGCTCGGCGCACAAGCGCGCGAAAGCCTCGTCAGCCATCGGACCCACAGTAAGGATGGCAGGCAGATACGCTTCATCAACGAGGAACGACATATCCGAAAGTATAAGACACACCAGGAACCGTTTGTTTTTCAAAACCAGGCCTGTGGCCAGACCGACGACATCACAGTAGTCACCGTGCGGAGGATTACATGAGACTTCTGGCCCTCGGTTTCTTGTTGACCACCATCCTGAGTGCACAGCCCAAGGTCTGGATCGATTTGAGCGGACCGTGGCGCTTCACCGATCAAGACGACCTGGCGATGGCGCAGCCTGGCTTTGATGACAGCGGCTGGACCTCAGTCCAGATGCCGTCTGCTCTTGTGCCAACGCAAACGTCCTGGCTGCGCCGGAGTGTCGATATCCCGGCTGGCGCGAATCGTTCCCGGCTGATATTGACTTTGGGGCCTTTTCGCCGCATTTATGCCGTCTACGTCAATGGGGTCGAAATTGGCCGGGTGGGCAGCTTTGATACGCAGGCTGGAAGCCAGATCCCCCGAGCTCGAAGCTTCGTGATCCCTCCCGAAGTCGCTGCTGGCCAAGGACCACTGGTGATAGCGATCCGCAGTGGAAGATCGGGCAATATCCCTCCGCCATGGAGATTGCCCCAACAAACTGAGTATTCGATCACAGACCGGGATGAAGGACGAGTCGAGGCCGGTGCAGTGAGTCTGGCGTTGCATCGAGAGAGGCTCACACCCAACCTCGTGATCGCATTTACCTATCTGCTTTTGTGTGTACTGATTCTGGTGGCA
>CANGVB010000622.1 GCA_947456995.1 Bryobacteraceae bacterium
CGATCCCGATTTTGCAGCAGGCAACATGGACACCACATTCATCGCCCGTAAACTCGCTTCCTTCCAGAAGCCTTAGGAGATCTGCATGTCGATCAGCTTTGACCCACGCAACCTGCTTGCGTCGATGGTAGGTGAAGAAAACGGCCTTACTCAGGCCGAACTGGACGGGGGCAAAGACGCAGCTCTTGCAGCCCTCAAAGGCTTTCGAAAGTCCTTTGAAGAAGGCAAGTACGGCTTCCCGGACCTTCCCCTCAACAAGACTCTGATTCAGGAAATTGAAGCCACCGCCAAGAAGCTCGCCGGCAGCTTCGACACCGTTTGTGTCATCGGCATCGGCGGCAGCGCCCTCGGCTGCTGGGCCCTCGATTGTGCCATGCGCGGGCCTCACCCCGTACAGGGCGCACATTCAACCAAGAAGCCTCGCCTCGTCATTCTCGATAACGTCGACCCCGACTTCATCAATCATGCGCTCGACAGCATGTCCCCCAAAAAGACCCTCGTCGTGGTGATCGCCAAGTCCGGCTCCACCGCCGAAACCATGGGCGGCTTTCTCATCGTCCGCGAATGGCTCATGAATGGAATCGGCAAGAAAGCAGCCAGCCGCATCATCGCGGTTACGAGCGAAGCCCGAGGCGACCTCAAAGTACTCGCTACCCGTGAAGGCTACACCACCTTCCACATTCCAGAAAACGTCGGCGGCCGCTTCAGCGTCCTCTCTGCCGTCGGCCTCGTCCCTGCCGCGCTCATCGGCGTCAATATCAAGAAGCTCTGCCGCGGTGCTGCTGCCATGACAGAATCCGCCTGGACCGAAGACCTCGAATCCAACATCGCACTCAGCTCAGCTCTGCATCACTGGCTCATCTGGACAGTCAAAAAGAAGAGCATCCAGGTTGCCTTCCCCTACAGCAATTTCCTTTGGGGCACAGCCTTCTGGTTCCGTCAGCTTTGGGCCGAATCTCTCGGCAAGGCTAAAGACAGAACCGGTGCCGTCGTCCATGTTGGCCAGACCCCGGTTGCCGCACTCGGCACCACAGACCAGCACTCCCAGGTTCAGCTCTACATGGAAGGCCCTAACGACAAGGTCTACAGCTTCTGGGTTGTGGAAAAGCCAAAGAAGCAAATCAAGATCCCCAAAGCAAAACTCGGCCTCGATGGCTTCGACTATCTCGGAGGCCAGTCCATGGGCAAACTCCTTGATGCCGAACGCCGCGCAACAGAAGCCGCCCTGGCCACCAGCGGCCGCCCCAACTGCACCTTCACCCTCGAGCGTGTCGACGAAGAACACCTCGGTGCCTTCTTCCAGATGATGGAATTCGAAACCGCATTCATGGGCGAATTGCTCAACATCGACGCCTTCGATCAGGAAGGCGTCGAACTAGGCAAAAAGTTCACTTACGCTTTGATGGGCCGCGCAGGCTGGGATGAGTTTAAGGATCGTTTTGCCGATTACGAGAAGAAGCGCGGTTAGCCTGCTCGCCGGAAGGCGGGAGGATCTGATCGAAAGCATCAGCACCCGCCTTCTGTGGGAAGGCAAAAAGAGCCGTGTCTGCTGGTTTCATCCCAAGGTCGCACGCACTCCAAAATCCCTGCTCATGACGGTGCAACTGCTCACCGCCTCAGACGTAATGCATCAGCCTCATTACTCAGAGAGCTTCGACGATGGTAAGACCTGGACAGAACGCCAACCCATTCCTGCACTCGAACGCACCGTACTCGGTGGCGGTTTTGAAGACGTAGTCAGCGACGTTGTTCCCGAATACCATTCCAAAACAGGCGTCGTTCTCTGCCTCGGCCAGGACGTTCACTACAAAGACGAGAAGCTAATCCGGCCCGGCGAAGACCGCTGGATTCGCTACTTTGTCCGCAAGGCCGACGGCTCCTGGACCAAGCCCCAAAAGCTGGACTTCCAACACCCCGAAGCCTCCATGATGATGAGCGCCGGCTGCAGCCAGCGTTGGACACTCGCAAACGGCGACGTGCTGATTCCGGTAACGATGTTGGCCAACCGCCCAGATCACTCAGTCTCTACCCTGCTCTGCTCTTTCGATGGTCTCAACCTCAAAGCAAAGCGCCTCGGCAACATCTTGAAGCTCCCCGTCAAACGCGGCCTCATGGAACCCTCCATCACAAAGCATGACGGCAAGTTCTGGCTCACGATCCGCTCAGAAGACGACCGCGGCCACTTCGCCGTCTCTCCCGATGGCCTCTCCTGGGGCAGCCTCGAAACCCACACCTTCGACGACGGCACCCCGCTGGTCACATCAACCACCCAGCAACACTGGGTCCGTCACAGCGAGAAGCTCTACCTCACCTACACACGCAAAGACCAAAGCAACGAGAAGGTCTTCCGCTGGCGCACGCCCACCTTCATGGCAGACTTCGACACCCGCCGCAAAGTCCTCGTCAAGAGTACGGAAAGAATCCTGGTGCCAAAGGACGGCGACGCCATGCACGGCAACTTCCATGTCACTCACATCAGTGCGCGTGAAACGTTGGTCACCCTCGGCGACATCCTTGTGGACACGCCATTCCGGGGAGACACGCTAATCACAAGCATCCGTTGGCGGCGGGACAACGATGCTTCGAGGCTCACTCGCTAAAAGTTGCGGCGTCCCACCCCGTTGTATTCCTTAAAATTAGGAAGCGGCGCACCCGCCTTGCCCACGGATCCAGTTGGACCACTCGGTGCATCCACTCCATCAACATTAATAATTGTCGTCACACCAAAAGAAACTCCAACCTCAAGCCCCGTTCCGAAACCAGGAATATCGAAAACGGCGAAGCCACTCTCCCCAGCTCCCAGGCCCGAAAAGGACGCCAGGATCTTTGCCCGGCCCGACAGGTCTTCGAGGGCCTTAAGGCGTTTAGTGAGCGCACTAACCTCGCCCATTGTTTTGCACACTTTGGGAAGAGTGCCCAGTATCTCAGCGTATTTCGGGGCATTTCCAAGATTCTCCAGAATCCCCTCCCACTTCCCACCCAGCGATAACGCAAAGTCAAACCCGTCATTTGTTGCACCGTTCATCGATTGTGCTGTCGGATACCCAAGTGCCAGCATTGCTGCGAATCCAACAGATCCACCCAG
>CANGVB010000623.1 GCA_947456995.1 Bryobacteraceae bacterium
CGAGAGAGAACGATGCCATAATCCTTGGCGAGAGCATTGAACAGCTCGGGATGGTGCGAAGCGATGATGAGCTGAGTGCCATGTTCTTGAGCCGCGTCGAGCAGTGCGTTAATAAGCGGCTGCACCTCGGCCAGAGCTAGAAAGTTCTCTGGTTCATCCAGCAGCAACACTGCCGGTTGCGGCTTGCTTAGCCAAACGAGGGCGCAAAGGGCAACCAGAATCTTTTGGCCATCTGAAAGTTCCCCAAAATCAAAGTAGTATCCGAATTCGCCTGGCGAATCAAAGTAATTCAACTTTAGCCGCTCATCCTGATCGCCTATCTCCGCGAAGAAAAGTTTCTGCAGCCCGGGAAGCAGCTCTTTCAATTCAGACTCAAACTTCGAGAAAATCGGCGAGTCGAAGTGCTCTATTGATCGGAGCCAGCCGATCAGGTTACTAGCATCAGGTTTCAGTCGATCATGGATCCTTGTGTCTCCTGAGCTCTTGATTCGTGCAGGATTTGGGAAAAACGCAAAAAGCCCCTGAATTGCTTCCCGAAACAAGCTGAGGGAGTTTTCGCCCTTGAGGTCTCCAACCGTTCCAACCGCCGAGTTGCCAGGCTGAAGACTAAACTCGATTGGAAGATCTTCGCGGTTCTGAACCACCTGACCGTCACTGGACTCGATAACGCTTCTCCCACCTCGAGTCAAAGTTTCAAGAATGCTCTGTTGGACAAAACCCTTATCGAAGGTAATTTTCAGTTCGTATGCGAAGTTGGCGCCGGAGTGACTGATCTCAAGTCTGATTTGCAATTCGACCCCGGTAGGTGCAGCTCTGTAAATGGATTCCGGATTGAAGAGACTCTCGATGCTCCTTTTCCCCACCAGCATCCCCCGCAGCCCCTCAAGCAACCCAAACAGCGTCGACTTCCCCGTCCCGTTCTGCCCAATCAGAAGGCAGATCTGGTCGGGAGTCCAGTCGAAATCCTCAAAACAGCGATAGTTCTTCACCCGCAAGCGCGTAATCATGAGCTTCCCTCATCATACGAACGGCGTATCATCAAAAGATAGCGATGTCTCAAATTGAATACCAAAGCCGCAGCGGCATTGCCGTTTCGCGTTCCACCTCGAAGCTTCCCTACTCAAAAGGGCTCGTCAAGTGGCTGCGCGAACTCGACAAAAAGCGCGGCGTTTTCCTCTCCTCCGGCTACGAATACCCAGGCAGGTATTCCCGTTGGGATTTCGCAAGTGTAGCCCCGCCCGTCGAGATCATCGCCCGTGGCCGTGACATGGAATTCCATGCTCTCAACACCCGTGGCGAACACATCCTCGCCATGCTTGCCAAGGTGCTCGAAGCGCATCCCCACTGGGACGCCTTCACCGTCGAGCCCACCATCCTCCGCGGCCTGCTCAAGCCCCTGCCAGCCCTCTTCAGCGAAGAAGAACGCTCCCGCCAGCCCAGCGCCTTCTCCATCCTGCGCTCGCTCATGCAGGAGTTCTCAAGCCCTGAAGTGAGCGACCTCTTTCTGATCGGCGCCTTCGGCTACGACCTGCTCTTCCAGTTCGATCCAATCGAGCTGAAGCTCCCACGCGACGGCGTCAAAGACCTCCAGCTCTTCCTCTGCGACGAAATCTACCTGATGGACCGCAAGAAAGAAGCCATCGAACGCGTCAGCTTCGACTTCACCCTCGGCACCAGCTCTACCAAAGGCCTCGCCCGCGAAGCCGGCCCTGTCAGCAAACCCACCAAGCGCAAGCCCCGCCCCATCGAGGCAGACCACGAACCCGCCGAATACATGGCCAAGGTCGAGACCTGCCGTAAAGGCTTCAAGGCTGGTGATTTCTATGAAGTCGTCCTCCGCCAGACCTTCTCCGCCCCCTACTCCGGCAAGCCCAGCGAACTCTTCGAGCGTATCCAGATCGCCAGCCCCAGCCCCTACGAATTCCTGATCCAGTTTGGCGAAGAACAACTCATTGGCGCATCCCCCGAAATGTTCGTCCGCGTCGAAGGCGACCGCGTCGAAACCTGCCCCATCTCCGGCACCGCCAAGCGTACGGGCGACCCGCTCGTCGACGCCGAAAACATCAAACAGCTCCTCAACTCAGCCAAAGAAGAGTCAGAGCTCACCATGTGCACCGATGTAGACCGCAACGACAAGTCGCGGGTCTGCATTCCTGGCACTGTTGAGGTGATCGGCCGCCGACTGATCGAAAGCTATGCTGGCGTCTTCCACACTGTGGATCACGTCATTGGCACGCTCGAGCCGAAATACGATTCCCTCGATGCCTTCCTCACCCACATGTGGGCGGTAACTGTCATCGGGGCCCCCAAGAAGGCCGCCGCCCAGGCAGTAGAAAACCTCGAAAAGACCGCCCGCGGCTGGTATGGAGGCGCCATCGGCCTCATCAGCCTGTCGAGTGGTGACATCAACACCGGCATCCTCATCCGCACTGTCCACCTCAAAGACGGCATCGCCAAGTACCCCGCCGGCGCCACCCTGCTTTACGATTCAGACCCGGCCGCTGAAGAGAACGAAACGCGCATGAAGGCCACCAGCTTCTTCCGCGCTCTCGAGCCCAAGGCCGAAATCCACAAGGCCCAAAACGCAGCAACCAAACTCAAAGACCCGGTCAAGCTCCTGCTGATCGACAACGACGATTGCTTCATCCACACCCTGGCCAACTACGCCCGCCAGGCCGGTGCAGAAGTCGTCACCTATCGCAATGGCTTTGATCTCTCCTTGATCTCTGAAATCAATCCGACTCTGGTTTTGATGAGCCCTGGCCCAGGCCGCCCGGCTGACTTCGGCGTTCCTACCACCGTCCAATACTGCGCTCAGCGCGGCATCCCCGTCTTTGGCGTCTGCCTTGGCTTGCAAGGTATTGTAGAAGCCTTCGGCGGCATCCTCGATGTGCTCGACTATCCCGTACACGGCAAGCAATCTGCAGTAAGTCACCAGGGCCAGGGCGTCTTCGAGGGTCTACCAAACCCGCTGCTCGTAGGCCGCTACCACTCACTCTACGCAAGACGCAGTGCCTTGCCGCCTGAGCTTGAGATTACGGCAGAGACAGCCGACGGCATC
>CANGVB010000624.1 GCA_947456995.1 Bryobacteraceae bacterium
CCAGCGATGATCGTCTTCAGATCTTTGGGGCCAGAGAAACGCTTGCCCCCGGGAAGCTCGCCGGTGGCATCAATCGGCGTGCCGTTACGGTCCTGGCTGCGCCATTGCCCGATGGCATCAAAGTTTTCGAGGCCAAAGCCGATGGGGTCCAGGATCTTATGGCAATTGGCACAGACTGGATTGGTGCGATGCAGTTCGGTGCGCTGACGCACAGTCAGGTTTGCGACACTCTTCTGGTCCTGCTCATCGAGAGCAGGCACATTCGGCGGTGCGGCCGGGACATGCTCACCGAGGAGTTGCTCCAACACCCAGATGCCACGCTTGACGGGGCTGGTGCGATTCGGGAAAGAAGTTGCAGCCAGGATACCCGGCATACCAAGGACACCACCGCGATTGCTATCGCTGAGTGCGACCCTGCGCATAGCCGGACCCTTCACAGTTTTATCGAGACTGTAAATTGCAGCCAGACTTCCGTTGAGATAGGTGTAGTCACTATCAATGAAACTGAGGACAGATTTGTTTTCGCGCACGATGCTCTCAAAGAAGAGGCGCACTTCGTTGTACATCGCCTGGCGCATCTGCGGAGTCATTTGCGGGAAGAGCGTGGGATCGAAGACCTGCCGCTCAAGGCCACCAACGCTCAGCCACTGTGCACCGAAGCCATCAAACAAGGCTCGCGAACGACGATCGGCGAGCAGTCGCTTCACCTGCGCCTTCAGAACCGCAGGCTCGTGTAGGGTTCCCTTGCTGGCTAGCGTCATCAGTTCTTCGTCCGGCATGGTAGCCCACAGCAAATAGGACAGGCGCGAGGCGAGTTGGTAATCTTCCAGCGGAACAATTCCGGTGCTCGACGCGGCTTCAGCCCCTGGAGTAATGAAGAGAAATTGAGGGGAGACAAGAACAGCCTTGAGCATCAAGTGGAGCGATTGCGAGTGAGCCAACTTGTTTTGCCGCCCGAGGTTGTAGGCTGCCACCAGAACGTCCAGCTCGGCTTCAGTGGGCGGCCGACGGTAGGCTTGTCCGGCTAAGGACCGGGCAACCTGCCGTGGATTGACTGCCTGTGCTCCAAAGAGTTTTCGCTGGAGCCTGGTTGGCGCCGATCCTGCCGGCGCAACAATCCGGGCCAACACTTTATCGGCGATCTTCAGATACTGCTCCAGTTGGAGCGGTGAGAGCGAATTCAGATACCCCTCGCCACTGACTTCATCCGGCAGTGCATCGACAATCGAAGTCTCAACTCCATACAGGTCTCGCAAAGTGTTGCCGAATTCGGTCTTTGTCAAGCGACGGATGACGAAGGGCCCGGGGTCCTGCTGGCTGAGGTATTTGAGCTTCGCCATCCAATCGACGAACATGAGCCGATCGGCTTCGCTCGGCTGAGGCGCATTCTTGGGCGGCATGTCATGCGCCTTGATTCTGGCGGCCGCTCGCTTCCACTGATCGGTGAAGGCAGCGTGGCCGGGGCTATTGAGGGCGGGTGAAAAATTCACGCCGGCCTGGGTGGGTCGACGGTTCTGGTGGCAGGGCAGACAGTAGGTCGTGACAAAGGGCGTTACACGCCCCTTAAAGTAGGCTTGTGCGTCGGCCTTGAGTGCTTCTGTTTCGGCCGCCATCAGGAGGCATGGCGAGAGCAGAGAAAGGCTGAAGCCCAAAAATGTGGGCATCGTAAGAGTGCGGCAAATAGAAGCAATGGCGGCCATGCTAGCACTTAAGCTATCACGGAGATTAGAACGAGAAGCGCATGAATTTAAAGCCGCACATTGCTCCGCACCAAGCCAGTCAGGAGCGAAGTTGGCAATCGAAGTGTTGGATCTAGCTTCAAAGCGCTAACCGATTGCCTCTCAAGGATGCAGGCGGAAAACAAGTTAAAGAGACATCCGGCGTCGAAGCCCGTAGAGAGCAAACGCTGATGAACCTATCAACAGCAGACTCGAGGGTTCTGGGATTACATTACCGGGAGGTTCTGTACTTGGCTCGAAATCGAAGCGAATTGAGGCTGACACTTCAAAGTCACCCAAATAGCCATCGCCGGCGTTAGGACCATTTGGATCCTCGGTATAGCTACTGTAGTTCAACACGAAGTTTACTGTTTCAGATACGCCCGAGCCAAGCAGAGGAAATGTGTAGGAACCGAATCCAGGAAAATTCGCGCCTCCATTCCAGCTGCCACTAATGCTGCCCAAAGGATTCAAGCCTCCAGACACGTTGATAACCGAACTGGTAAAGACATCGGTCCATGCGAGAGACGCATTACTGGACAAGCTGTTGAACAGAATATACTCAGGTCCATCGTTCTCAACTTTGAACCCGACGTATTTTGTCTGCCCGTTCTGACCGCTCAGAACCAGGGGAGGGAGACTGGATAGATTATTGTCTGGATAGAGTGACAACAATACCGCTGCCGACGCTGACCCAGTGGCCAGCGTAAGTAGTAGCGCGGAAAATGCAAACAGTGGTTTCAAAGAAGTTCTCCTTAACGGAACTGATTGTTGAGAATGATAGTTTGGGTTGTGAGTCCACCGTCGGGGCTAACCGTTAGTGTTAGTCTAATGCGGGAAGCAGGAGCGGTGACAGGGAAAATAAGGCGAATTGGTACTGCAGCCGAATTACCAGCCGAAATGCTTCCCGCTGCAATAGGTAGTACTGTATTGGGACTCAATGAAACAGTAGCCGTCCCGTTTGTCACGAGAATCTGAGCTTGGGTGATCACTGAATTCGGAGCGACTGCGGTTCCGGAATTCGTGAGATTCAAGGTCCAGACACGCTCGTCAGTGAGTGTGCCATCCACTCTGCTTTGAACTGTTACTCCCAGATTGGGGGTTCCAACTGCAAAGGATCCAATAAGGTTGCGAGCTGAATCCATAGTGAGGTTCTGAGGGCTGACTGTTCCACTGAGCGCTCCTGAGAATCCAAGGAAGATGTTGTTCGCATTCGGAGTTGCGGTCACGGCAATTACGCTACCGGAATCGAACCAGCCTGGAGCAGGAGTGATTGTGCCGTTGCCCGATACTGTGGTGGTCAATTCGTACTGCGTCTTGTAGGTAGCTGTGAAGGTGGTCGC
>CANGVB010000625.1 GCA_947456995.1 Bryobacteraceae bacterium
AGAAGAAAAGGCGAAACTAAGTCCATTCTCCCTATGCAACTCGTCGGTATCGCGAAGGCGGCCGAGGCCGCACCGCTCTTGGAATCCAAGCGCACCGTGTCCTACAGCCACCTCGCGACCGGCAAGTGGATCAACCACGTCGCCGCCTCCCGCTACCCCTTCAACTGGTCCATCAACCCCTACCGCGGCTGCGAAATGGCATGCCAATACTGCTACGCGAGATACACCCACGAGTTCATGGAACTCCGCCGCCCCGAAGACTTCGAAACCCGCATCTTCGCCAAAGTCTGGAACACCTCAGAATTCCGCCGCGAGCTCATGCGAATCCCCAAATCCCAGGCCATCGCACTAGGCACCGCCACAGACCCCTACCAGCACGCCGAGCGAAGATACGAATTAACCCGCCGCATGCTCGAAGTCTTCGCAACCGTAAGCGGCCACAAATTCTGGATCACAACAAAAAGCGATCTCCCCACCAGAGACCTCGACCTCTTCAAACAAGTAGCCAACCGCAACGTCCTCTACATCAACTTCACCATCACCACGCTAGACCCCGATCTCGCAAGAGGCCTCGAACCCAAAGCACCCACGCCAGCCCTCCGTCTGGCCGCAATGAAAACCCTAACGAAGGCCGGCATCCGCTGCGGCGTCATCGCTTCCCCAGTTCTCCCCGGCATCAACGACACCGAGCCAGAACTCCTCGCCCTGGCCCAGCAAGCCAAAGCCCACGGAGCCCAATGGTTCGGCGGCGGCGTCTTGTTCCTCAAGAGCCCCACCAAAGAGGTCTTCTTGAACTATCTCGATCAAGACCACGCCCATCTAGCCCCCCGCTACCAGGCCACCTACAAGCAATCCTCCCGGCCCTCCCGCGACTACCACCAACAAATCGAAACCCGCTTCGAAGCAATCCGCGCACAAACCAACCTCAGCCGCCGCGCCACCCCCTACCTGCCCCCAGACTGGGAGCAAGGCCAGCAGCTTTCCCTCCCTCTCTAAGCTGCTGGCCCGCGCCCTGCCTACCGCACCTGCTGCGCGAAGATCCCTCCCTTGCCCTTGTGCGTGCGGATCACCGTCCCGCTCTTCTCATCGATCACATAATCCGGCTCGCGATCCTTGAAGTACAGCTCCCGCTCCACCTCGCCATTCTCCAGATTCACGCCCACAATACCCGGGCCGTCCCCGTCATCGGTATCAACATCGGTCAGCATATAGGCGTACTTGCTATTCAACGCCGCCGCAGAATACCGCTTCGCCATCGCCTTCTCAAACTGGTTGATCGCCCCAAAGCGCTGATCATTATGCCAGCGGTTTTCACTCGTGCCGTAGTAAGTCGAAGCCGCCTGGCTCGTGTGATACGCATAAGACATCGCAAACGCCGCCACAGTCATCACCTTTGCAAAATTCGAAATTCCAGGTGCCTTAAACGCACTCCCCCAGCCCGTCTTCTTCGCCTGCGGATCAAACAGCAACAGATGCTGCTTCCCGCGAACAATCAACTGCCCATCCGCCCGCGGCACCAGAGCAATCGGCTGATCCTCATCACTCTTGTCCTTCCGTGCCATACCGGCAATCCCGCCCATCGCAAAGCGCCCCGCCATCTTCGCCGCCTTCTTCGCCCCACTCGATTTGAACTTAAACTCCAGCGGCAGCCGGTAGCTCTCCTTCACCTTATTGCCAGACGCATCGAGGCTCAACCCAATCAGGTTCTTCGCATCCGCCACCAACAACACTCCAGCCTTCGTATCAAGATGCATATTCGTAATCGATTCCTTTGCACCCTCATACCTCCAGCGAACAGACCCGGCACCCGCATCGAGCGCCACCACACCCACCGGCTTCTTCAACTGATAAGCCCGGCTGGCTGGCTCGAGGAACACTCCGCCCATCCGTCCATACAACGTCCCCTTGTCATGAATCATTTCCGGGATAGCCGCACCAAAATCGGTCGAGGTCCACTTCAACTGCCCACTGGCATCGTCATAAGCCCGAATCACACCCTTGGCGCTGCTGTAAACCAACCCACCCGCCACCACCGGCGAAGCATTCGTGTTCTTCAGAGACTTCTCCGTAACGTCAAACCCAAAGCCCCACTCAAGCTTCCCCGTCTTCAAATTCACCTTGTGCAACCCCGCATAAGCGAGATACAACGAATCCCCCGCAATCGTCGGCGCAGCATGGCCATTCAAATCCATCCGGGGTGAAAACTTGCTCCCCTTCTCAGACACATAGAGGTCCACCTTCACCTCCAGCGGCAACTCCCAATTCGCCTTGCCGGTCCCAAAATCGATGTGCAACACCTGCAACCGCGCCTTCCCCGTATACGCCGTCGCCACCAGCACCATCGCATTGTGCTCATAATCCGGAAACAGATCCGCCATCTGCCCCTGCAGTTTATCCGTCTCCCAAATCGTCTTCCCCGTCATGATGTCCAGCGCATACAACTTCGTCGACTTCATGATCTTCCCCTCATCGTCAGCCACAAAAAGCAGCGGCACTCCCGGCACTTCTTCAATCGCAAAATCGGGCACCTTCTTCAGGTCCTCCCGCTTCCAAAGTTCCTGTCCCGTCTCGGCGTCGGCAGCATAAACGCCGTTGTCCGTCGCATACAGATAAGTCCCGGCAGCGGTCACCCGGTGCCATTTCACGTCGCCATTGGCCTCAAGGGTCCAGGCATATTCAGGCTTGGCGGCGAACATCATCGCGGCCGAGCAAAGTAGAAGGAAAAATCGCAACATAGCTTGGCAAGCATCCCATTGGCAGGTCCCACAGCGCCAATCATTCGTTCTTAATTCTTCTTAAATCCCAATGATTTCAAAGACTTGCGATACACTAGAAAATTGTCCAAGTTGATTTACCGCTTCCACGAATTCACCCTCAACCCAGGCGCCCGTACCCTCCTCTGGCGTGACCAGGCCCTCGTCCTCACCGCCAAACAGTTCGATTTACTCCTCGCACTGGTCGAGCGCGCCGGCCGCCCCGTCGACAAACAAGAACTGCGAGACCTCGTCTGGCCCGACGTCCACGTCGAAGAAAACAACCTCACCCAACACGTCTTCCA
>CANGVB010000626.1 GCA_947456995.1 Bryobacteraceae bacterium
ATTGCTGGAGTGCATCTTCAGCTTTTCGGAGGCGTCTCTGAGGGTGGCGTAGCGGAGGACGGTGACACTCTTGAGGTAAGCCTTCCATTGATCGGAATAGTCTTTGAAGTAACGAGCGCGGAGGCGTTGTTCGAGCTCGTTGAGATTGACAGACATTTTGACTTCTTCGCCGAGTACCCAGGCTTCACCACCGAAGTACTTGGGCAGGTTCTTGAAGGCGGCCTGCATCCAGGCAAAACCGTCTTTCGAGAAGGAGCCCTGGACTTCCTTGTCGACCTTTACGGCCTTGTAGGCGTCGGGATAAAGCTTGTTGTAGCTGATGGTGGGGTTGGCGCGGTTGGCTTCGGCGAGGATCGCGTTGTAGAGGCGTTCGTCACCGGAGAACTGCTTGAGGAAGACGCGGGTGCGATCTACAGTGACGGCATCGTTTTCTTTAGAGAAGGGGTTGGATTCTTTCAGCTCTTCGGCATAGAAATCGAACTGCTTGCCGATCAGGCCGTAGCGCTGCGGCTCGACCTGCTTGACTCCCTGCCAGTACTTCATCAGCACAGGCGTGAGGAAGGTCTTGGTGCTCTTGTCAGGATTGGAGGTTGTGATCAGGTAGGCCTTGAGGGCGTTGTAGCTGGTCATGTAGTCGTCCTGCGGAGTTGGGGCCTGGGGCAGACGCTTCATGTAGTCGAGGACGGCGGTTTGGGTCTCGCCGAACATGATGTTGCGGAAGCTCTCGAAATAGAGTTTGCGGGAGGTGGGGAGCAAAGTGTCGCCGGTGTAGAGGCCCCAGCGCATCATGAGTGGTGCGCCTTCTTTTTCGTAACCACGGAGGCGCTCGAGGACACCACGCAGACGATCTAGCTTGTTGAGGCTGTCGAGGGTGGGCACTTCGCCCTGGGCCACTTGAACGCCGCGCAAGGCTTTGGAGGCATCGGCGAGTTCTGATTCGAGAGCGCGATTGTTGAAGTAACTCCAGGTGAAGAGGCCGGTTGCGATGAGACCGAGAGCGCCGGCAGCGCCGAGGAGGAGGCGGCGGGTGCCGTCCGTGCGGGTGCTGACACTGGATGCGCCGAGGGCGGCTTTGTCTTTGAGGAGCACGTCGCTGAAGAAGCGGGTGATGAAAAGCCATTGCGGCATGCGGCGCTGAGTGCCAGCGGCATCAGAGACCAGCACAGGCCGGACGCCAGAGAAGTAGAAGCCACGTACGAAGGGCGAAACGGCGATCTGGCTTGGCCGACAGATATCGACGAGGAAGGTGGTGACGGCTTGCCTTAGCTTGCGGAACTCACGTGGGAATTCATAGACAGGCGGGCGGCCCTGTTGATTGGCATCGCGCTCCTGCAGGGGGACGCGGCGCTCGGCGAGGCTGCGGAAGAGCTCTTCCATCAGGTCGCCGAAGCGTTTGCCGGCCTGTTCGGCATAGACGCCGCTGGAGGCCATGTCGACGATGGGAACGGTAGCGCCAAGAACTTCGGCCACTTCGTCGTTACTCATATAGGAGACGTAGTTGGCGAAGTGAGGCATCTGGTCTGCTTTGGTGAAAATGACGTAGACGGGGATGCGGGCACCGAGAGTTTTGGACATCTCGATCAGACGCTGGTTGAGGATGCGGGCTTTGGCGGTCATCATCTCGCCAGCGCCCTGCTGAAAGAATTCTTCGGTGCCAACAAACATGAGCACGCTGCGGGGTGCTGGAGTGGAGCTGGTGTTGAGGGCCGTCATGCCGCCGGGAGCGAAGCGCTGCGAGAAAGCTTTCCAGAGTTTGTCGTTTTCGAGCAGGGTGGGAGCGGCTTCGACAAAGACTGTCTTTCTGGCAAGCCAGACGTTGGCCGTTCTGGTTTGGACGAGTTGATTGCCTTCCTGATAGACGAGACCGGCGAGCAATTCGGGTTCGAGGCCGCTGTTGGTGATCAGAGTTGTTTTGGCAGAACCGCGGGCACCCATGACAAATACGACCGGCATGGTGGCGAGGCTAGCACCGGAGGCCTGTAGTTTTTTGTCGGCTTCGGCGAGTACGAAATCGAGTTCAGCGCCTTGTTCTCCAGCGAGGGCCAGAGCTTTCTTCTTGTTATCTGAGGTGACTTTCCAGTAGACGAGGAAGCCAGCGAAGGCGGTGCCGATCAGCCAGAACAAGCCTCTGACAAACCAGGCATCATTGCCCTTGATTCCAATCCACTCGGGCAAGAACCAGCCAAGAGCGATCCAAGCAACCCACGAAAATCCAACGGTTAGGCCAAAGAGCATATCAAGTGTCTCCGAATTATCTGCGAGTCATTTCCTGGGCGATGGAGCGCAGTTCATCTGCGCCGGAACCAAGCATCAATTTGTAGACGACAAAGGCGACGATCGCCAAAGCGCAAAGCCCGCCGCCGATCATCACCATGCGTTGAAACCAGGGGTCAGCCACAGCGACTGTCGCATCGGTGAGAGGCAGGCCACCGGAAGGCGAAAGGGGGGGCATGGCACCGCGGATGCGGCGGCATTTGTCCATGCAGGCATCGACGATGCGCTTGAGTTCTGCGCGGCCTCCGGCGCTATAGCGGCCCTGGAAGCCAAGACTGATGCAGAGGGCGTAGAGTTCGAGCAGATCGGAATTGGGGAGGCTGTCGGGCTGGCGAATGATGTTTTCGAGATTCTGGAAGAAAATTTCGCCGGCAATGTGGACGCCGAAGAGTTCTTCCTGCAAGGGCTTACGACGCCAATCGGCAAAGGCAGGCTGGTTCTGGGTGAGGATGGTTTCGTCGAGAAAGGCAACGACGGCGAACATGGCAAGCTTGGTTTCTTCTTCAGAGAAGGTTTTGCGCCTTGCGTCTTCAATCGAGGTTTTGAGAGCGGTTTTCATGCTCTCGCGAAGACCGTAAGGGTCCTGCGTCATTTGTGGATTGGCCCACACGCGCACGACAGCGGTGAGCGGCTCTTGAAAGATAACCGCCAGCGTCTCGCGTTCCATCAAACTAACACCTTGCATGGATCCCCCTATGCCTCAAGAATGACGATCAATTCTACTTCCGGAGCCGGGAATTCTCCCGGCACATAAACGCCTGCCTGCTTGATCTTTGCGATCTGC
>CANGVB010000627.1 GCA_947456995.1 Bryobacteraceae bacterium
ACACCTGCGAGTCCTCGAAAGCATGTCTGAGGTGGCAGCCAAAGTAGTGGAATTCAAGCGCCTGATTTTGCGTGGACCTGAGTACGTAGGGGAGCTCGACGCGCATGGCTGAAAATGCAGTCAAATTGAAGCTGGATTGGATGACACTGGGCGGGCTCTTGCTGGCTGGTGGAGGGATCGTGGGTGGGCTGATTCTTGAGGGCGGGGAACTCAAGGACGTAGCCCAGGTTACCGCCGGCATCATCGTTTTAGGTGGCACCCTTGGCGCGGTGATGGTGAACACCCCCGGCCCGGTTTTGCGGGGAGCCTTGCGCCGTCTCAAAGAGGTCTTTTTCAGCCCTGAAACGCCGTTGATTACGGCTGTCGACGAAATCATTTTCTATGCCAACAAGGCTAGAAAGACGGGGCTGGTTTCTCTTGAGGATGAATTGCCTAATGTTCGGGACCCCTTTCTCAAAAGGGCGCTGAACATGGCTGTAGATGGGTCTGATCTATCCGAGATGCGTTCGGCTATGGAACTCCACATCGCGATCGAAGAACACCGCGCCGAGGCCGAGGCCAAGGTCTTTGAATCCGCTGGTGGATACGCGCCAACGATAGGCATCATTGGCGCCGTGCTTGGTCTGATTCAGGTGATGAAGCATCTGGACGACATCAAGGAAGTCGGCCACGGCATCGCTGTTGCTTTTGTCGCTACTGTTTACGGCGTTGCCATTGCCAACGTATTGTTTCTTCCTGCAGCGAACAAGATCAAAGCGAGGATTGCAGCAGAGACCGAGCGCAGGGAGATGATTCTCGAAGGAGTAGTGGGCATCGTCGAAGGTCTGAATCCGAAATTGATCCTGCAGCGGCTTGAGGCTTACACGACAGACAAAAACAGCAAGACATCACGAGGAGGCGGGCCAAGAGCCATGGCTGCTTAAGCAGGTGCTCTGCGCCTGATCCCTGTGAAAAAAAAGGACGCGGCCCCTATCCAATCTGTAATGGCAAGAAGAGTCAAAAACCATTCGCACGAAAACCACGAGAGGTGGCTGATCTCCTATGCGGATTTCATAACGCTTCTTTTTGCCTTCTTCGTTGTCATGTTTGCCAGTTCTCACGCGGATAAGAAGAAAGCCAAAGAAGTCTCTGCATCGGTGAAAGAAGCTATCGAGCAAGGCAGCATGCCCAAGGCCCTGATGGACTTGCTCGGCCGCAAACGCCCGCCTGAAACCGACGATGCCAAAACGGCTGGCGACGCTTCTACTGCAGAGATCCAGAAGCAGGATCCGGCCTTAACAGCGATGGCCGAATTGGTACCGTCTCTCGAACAACTTACCGATTCGCTCAAAAGCGAGATCCACTCTGGCAAAGTCTCCATCAACATGGAGCCGCGTGGATTGGTAGTCAGCTTGAAAGAAGCTGCATTCTTTCCGCCTGCCGGTGATTCCATTGAGTCCGAGGCATACCCGATCATTGGCAAGATCGCCGACAGCGCCCTCAAACTTCCCAACAAGATTCTTCTCGAAGGCCACACTGATTCCACTCCAATCAACAATGGCCGTTTTCGCTCGAACTGGGATTTATCGGCCGCAAGGGCAATTGCGATGCTAAACGTTTTGGCAGAACGATTCGAGGTGGCAAGAGAGCGAATGTCCGTTTCCGGTTATGCAGACAATGTTCCCGTATCGGAAAACGAAACAGTTGAGGGAAGAAAGAAAAACAGGCGGGTCGACGTAGTGTTTTTGAACCAGTTTGGAGTGAAATCGCAGCCGGGCAGAAAGTAGGCTAGGTGGCTGCAGACATGCGGCGAAAGAGATTGCGCGCCGCCATTTGGCCTGCGGCTTTTTTGGTAACCCCATGGCCCTGCTCGCGCCACTCGGTACCGATCTGGGCCTCGATCGTAAACACTTTAGAGTGCTCGGGTCCGTCGGTCTTTACCGTCACGTAAATCGGTTGGGCCATGCCTTTGGATTGCGCGAGTTCCTGAAGACTTGCCTTGAAATTGCGAAGCTCTGCGGCTTCATCGCGTGCGGTCTCGACGGTTAGAAACACTCGGTCGATCACGCCGCGGGCAGGCTCAAGTCCCCCGTCGAGATAAACAGCAGCAAGGATTGCTTCGAGAGTGTCAGCAAGAAGCGCACGCTTTTCGCGGCCTCCGCTGAGTTCCTCGCCACGCCCTAACTGCAGGCATTCGCCAAGGTTGATCGAGCGGGCTACTTCTACCAGGTGGGCAGCGCTTACGATGCGAGCCTTATGAATGCTGAGCTGGCCTTCAGGCAACTCAGGGTGAGACCGGAAAAGATGTTCGCTCACCAGCAGCCCGAGTACAGAATCACCGAGAAACTCCAACTGCTCATTGTGTTGGGCCATCTCTTCGCGTCCCTGCCGGCGCTCACTGTTGAGGCTTCTATGAGAAAGGGCGCGAAGCGCCAGAGCCTTGTCGTTAAACTCATAACCGATGCGATTTTCGATCTGAGCAACGCAGTCCAGGACTGGTTCTTCGCGCCTATCCATTTCAGTTAGCAAAGCAGCTATTTAGCTGCCTTTGCTGCTTCAGCCTTCTTCTTGATGTTCTCGACGATTGCCTTCACCTGAGGGTTCAGGTTCGGAGTGGCAAGAGCCTGATTTGCCGTAGCAATTGCTTCGTCGTTCTTCTTGTCATCGGCATAAGCGGTGGCCATGCGGGTGAGCAGGTTGGCGTTGCCAGGGGATGCTTCGAGGCCAGCCTTGTAGTTGGTTACCGCGACCGAGTACTTCTTGCGGACCATGGCCGAGAGCCCAAGCGCTTCGTAGGCTTCCGATACCCAGCTCTTGCGCTGAGCTTCCCACTGGTCGTCGGCGATATCGGGACGAATCTTTGGGGCCGTCTTCAGCAATTCGAGAGCCGTGTTGGCATACTTGTCGGCCTTGGTGAGTTTTTCTTCTTTGTCGAAGTCGAACTCCTTGGTACGTCCGGCAAAGCCACGGGCCAGAATCAGCATTGTGCCGTAGCTCTTGGGGTCGGCCTCAAGAGTGCGTTCCCCGTAGATCACAGTCTTTTCCCAGTCACCAAGTTCTTCAGCAGAAGCGGTGGC
>CANGVB010000628.1 GCA_947456995.1 Bryobacteraceae bacterium
GCCCGGAGTGTTCATCGCCCTATCTTGGCGCATTGGTTGAGCGGAAGAGCCCTCCGACTCATTATTTTTTCTTGGGATAGGGCCCAATATATACCAAAGATGGCACGCCAACTTTGTCTATGCTGTATCTGAAATCAGCAATTATGGCCGGGCTGGCAAGATAAGGACCGTCCCATTTTGGATCACCAGTGGGTTCTCGTAATGACTTTAAACCCTCCTTTTGAGTAGGGTAGCGCCCGTGACTTTCTTTGAATAAGTCAAGAGCTTCCTGGATCATTCGAGTTTCAAGAGGTTCGATCTCTGACCAGTCTACATCGGATGAACAAGAACTCATGCCTAGCAATACTGCAAGGCATAACGTAAAAATGGTGCGCTGAATTGTCATCGTCCAAACCACCAGCGACTTCTGGCCTCAACATGATGTTTAGCTGGTTGATTCGTTAAAGTTGGATTCACGTTTTGATCTGCTCGTGTTCTGTTGAGTAGCACTCCGAAAGCTGCACGGAAGTCGTTCGGCATAGCACGCTTCGCAGATATGGAGGCGAAGGAGAAAAAAAGCCGTCCAGCAGGAACATTATCGGTTGACAGAGGCAGCCGCCTCATGGAAGGCTGTCCCCTTTCCTCGCTTCTCCTTTCCTGTAGGGCTCTTTCATCCCCTACAACATGCCGGTTTATCCCGGCGCCCGGCTGTCCCCTTCACCAATTCTAGCTGTTGCACTTTAGGGGTTCATTCCACCATGCTGACGACTTTACCTATGTACCAATCGGCAAATCAATAGCGAGCTCACGCCTCATCTTGCCGTCCACCTTGATATCAATTTCCACGATGTCATAGCCCAAAAGATACAACCTTAGACGAAACAGCCCGTTACGCGTCCTGAGGTGGAATTTTCCATCGCTCTCAGTAGTTGTGGTCTTTAGCACCTTCCGTGAACCCGGATCGAGCAGTTGGACTTTCACCCCTTGCAGACGTTCCTCTGTTCCGTTTCTGACAACTTTGCCGCGAATCGAGGGTACTGACTCTCGCGGGTACTCAATCGTCTTGATGCCGCTGCCTGGAACCTGGAGCCCATACATTCGAATCGCCAAGATGAGCAAAAGCGCCAGAACTGAACTCAGAAAACTCATCTCTTCATCCTCGTCGTCGGCTGCCAGTTTGTGCCGCCGCCAGGGGAGGCTGACAGACTGGGAGGCTGAACCGTCCCGGCTGAAATTTTGCGTAAAATCTGGTCACCTCCACAAATTCACTTCAGCCATTATTACCCACCCGAATCTAGGACTTCGGTATATTCTTGCTCTGAAAACCGGGATGCTCTAGCAGGGTGGAAACGAGTGATTGGCTATTCCATTTTGGTGGCGAGGGCGGCCATCGCCTGCTTCACAAACCCTTCAGAACCAAGCGGTTTGCCGGAATAGGTGGCGCTGCGGAGGCGTTTTGTTTCGCCTTCGGTGGCGGTTGTGTTCAGCAATTCCTGCCAGTTTTGGGTGCCGCCGGATTGCTGCCAGAAGGCCATGTCCAGGAGGTGGCTGGTGTCGCTTCCACTGAGATGGGCAGCCGCACTGGACCAGCGAAACCGCTCGGGAGATTCCACCAGACCTGCACGCACGGGGTTGAGTTCGACATAGCGGATGGCGTTCCAGAGGTAGCATTCTTCCATGGCGCAAGAGTAAAATCGGTTCTGCCAGAGGTGCCCGCTACGGACCCGGCGGGCGGTGTGATACTAGGCGTATCGACCGCAACATTTGGGAGACGCCCGCGCCGCCAATTGGATAGCCACCCGCAACGTCTCCCTCGTTTGCCCTTCGCCAGGCTATGCTGCCGTTGTTCAGTGTGCCGACCGATTGCGGTATCGTGCACGGACCATAAAGATGGCTGCGAGCCCCAATCCGGCCATCGAAGGAATGCCCGGCTCGGGCACAGTAACCATGGTGGCGGGATCCCCGGCGAACATAACCTCTCTCAAGGCAGTGTTGTTACTGGCGCTGTAGCCATCCAGCAGGGTCATCCGGATGTTGCTGGCAACCACCGGACTGAACTTCTGTATCTCCGCGAAGGTCTCCAAGTCGTTTGTCGAAGGGTTCGTCAGTAACACCGGAAAACCCGAAATCGGGGTGTATGTGACGCCGTCCGTAGATGCCGCGAGCGAGTACTGACTGACGCCGAAAGGTGCATTCCATACCGCAATTTGGGTCACGGAAAAGAGGCCGTTCAGGTTGAAGTCGAAAAAACCGGTCTTAGCGGTGCCGATCCAGCTTTGGCCGATTCGCGTATGCCCCGCAGATGGGTCATAAGAACTAAGGCCACTTCCGTTGGTGAGGTTGGCCAACGGAGCGCCACAGCATTCTCCGATCGACGAAGTGACGGTTACGCCAGTGATCGTTGCACCAGAAGCCGTCGGGCCAGCGCACACGGCCAAAACGGAGAAAACCAGAACAGAAGAAAGTTTGTATGAAGAAGAACCACGAAGATATAAGGACACATATCGGGAGTTTTTGCAAAAGTTCTGGCTCGCCGTCAACCCTCTGAACACTCCGGCACATGGGTCTCAATCAAGAGGTGCGTCATGGATTGACCCCTTCCATCGTAAAGGGTTAAGGAAAGCTGACTCGCGGGGTGAGCGGCAGGGATCAATCAGGAGGACGGGCGGGTAGGGCTGTCGACGATTGATAGTATGGCGGCGCGCAGGCTAGCGCTGTCACCTTCTTCAATTAGCGATAAACCGGGCTGGGGAGGGAGGCCGCAACTGCGGGTGCAAATGACCGGGATGCCTGCGGCGAGGGCGGCCAGGAGGCGTCGAGGCTGGTGTTCGACCCAGGCTGGGAGGATGACCATGGCGGCATTGTTGATCCAATCTTTGCCGGCGCGCTGGACCTGGTGGCCTTTCCAGAATGCTTCGCCTTCGAGTAGCGGGCCACAGATGGTGAGTGGCAAGTTGAGCCCGGAGAGTGCCTCGCGAAGATCGCGTGCGCCCTTGCGTGCAAGCGTGCTAGCAGGAAAGAGAATGGAGTTGCCGGCCTTTTGTCTGGGTAGAGAAGGCTGCTGCCA
>CANGVB010000629.1 GCA_947456995.1 Bryobacteraceae bacterium
ATTCGCAACTGCTGCCCGGGTTTGACAACGAAGCTTTGAGGCATCAGGTAAAGGTCATGAGCAAAAAGGGTAAGTAGGAGAAGACTATTCATCTTCTAAATTGTCCCGCACATCGATAGCTGAGATTAGAGCCACACTCAATGCGTGCGGCGCATTCCGCGATCACCAACCAGGTGAGATCCGCGACGCTGCATCCCGTGGATTTATCTGCCGGTCTGGCACGATGGCAACATCCGCGCGGCGACTTTTCACGTAAACCAATTCAGAGGAAAAGATTCGAAGTGACGTTTCACAATTTTTTATTCAGAGCTGTTGCTCTCTTCATTGTTGGGGCGGCTGCATTTGCGCAGTCTTCTACGGCAACTTTATCCGGGGTGATTACCGATGAGCAGGACCGCGCAGTTGGAGCTGCCAAGCTGACGCTACTCGACCCCAAGAAGGGTGTGAGTAAGCAGATCACAACAGACACTAAAGGAAGCTATGTCTTCGCACAGTTACCAGCCAGTACTTACGAGTTGCTGGTAGAGAAAGCTGGCTTTGCCAAAGCCCGATTTGCTGAGCTCACGATGAACGCCAACGACCAACGGTCACTGCAGGTGAAGTTGAAAGTGGCAAGCCAGGACGAGACAGTAACCGTTACAGGGGATGCTCCGCTGGTGAGTGAATCGCCTGCCGTGGCCACGGTGGTAGACCAGCGTTTCATCGAGAACCAACCGCTCAATGGACGCAGTTTTCAGACCTTGATCAATTTGTCGCCCGGAGTTGTGCTAGCCCCGTCTGGCCTTGTTGACGCCGGACAGTTTTCAGTAAACGGCCAGCGCACCGGTACAAACTACTTCACCGTAGACGGAGTGGGTGCCAATTTCGGCTTGCCCTTTGCCACTACGCCCTATGAAGGCGCCGGTGGTGGAGTGCCTTCGTTTTCGGCGCAGGGCAGCACGAGTGCGCTTGCTTCGGTCGACGCAGTGCAGGAGTTTACGATTCAAACCTCAACCTATGCTCCAGAGTACGGACGGCAGCCTGGGGCGCAGGTTGCGATCGTTACGCGGTCCGGGACGAATCGTCTGCATGGTTCTTTCTTCGACTATCTGCGCAACGACAAGTTTGACGCCAATAGCTGGTTTGGCAATTTCAACGGGCTCAAGCGCCCTGCCCTGCGGCAGAATGACTTTGGCTTCACGACGGGTGGGCCTGTGCTGATTCCCAAGGTTTACGATGGGCGCAACAAGACCTTCTTCTTTGTTTCGTATGAAGGGTTGCGGCTGATCCAGCCGGTGATTTCAGTGCCATCGCGGGTGCCGTCGCTGGCAGCACGGGCGAATGCAACAGGGCTAGTGAAGAGCTTGCTTGAAGCTTATCCCTTGCCCATCGCAGATCCCATTCCTGGCCTGCCGAATGAGACGCCCTATGTGACGAGTTTCTCAAACCCCTCGAACCTCGATGCGACCAGCTTTCGAATCGATCACAGTCTCTCATCGAAGATCACACTCTTTGGCCGCTACAACTATGCGCCGTCAGAGAGCCGCGAGCGTGGCCGCTTTGCCACCCCAAGCTATGTCGCCACTCTGCCGGGCAGAACCAAGACCCTGACTCTTGGAACAACGATGGTATTGAGCGCGGCGATCAACAACGATTTGCGTTTCAACTACAGCCAATCGTATGCCGCCCAGATCTACAAGCAGGACACTTTTGGCGGCGCGAAGTTACTGCCGGATAGCCTGGTCTTCCCTGGCTTTGCCAAGCCGGAAACCTCGCTGTTCTATCTGACGATCGGAGCGAATGATGAGAACACGATCAGCCCTGGTACTTTTAGCGCGAACACGCAGAACCAGTACAACATCGTCGATACGTTGAGCTGGAATACCGGCAGACACTCGCTGAAGTTTGGCTTTGACTACCGGAGGCTTGCTCCCTCGATTGGTGGACGGCTCTATTCGAAGGTGCTGACTGTGCCCACGATTACGCAGTTGGCAACGGGCATTATTCCGACTACAGAGGTGCGGCAGGTGGATACCTTTCTTGAGCCTCGCTACGATAACAGCTCGGTGTTTTTTCAGGATGCCTGGAGGATTGCTCCGCGCCTGACGCTTACCTACGGTATGCGTTGGGAACTGAATCCTGCGCCATCAGAGGGCAATGGCAATTTGCCGCTTACGGTGACTGGCCTTAGGAATCCGCAGACAGCGAAATTGGCAGCAGCGGGATCTAAGCTCTATCCAACGACTTATGGCAATTTCGCACCGCGGCTAGGCGTTGCCTATCAACCCTTCCGCAATCGCGGCACCGTTGTGCGTGGCGGCTTTGGCGTGTTTTATGACCTTGGATACGCCTTTACGGGCACGGCCTTTACGCCGAGTAACTATCCGTACTCACGCAATCGCATCGTAACGAACGCCTCGATCAACGATCCGATCCTGAATGCCGAGGCGCTTCCGCTGAATACGAATCCGCCCTACCCGAGGCTCTTCGCATATGCCGAAGACTACAAGCTGCCATATACGTTGCAGTTCAGCGTGGCGATTGAACAGCCGCTCGGCAATGCGAATTCGCTTTCCGCATCTTATGTCGGAGCTGCTGCACGGCGGCTGGCACGTGTTGAGAGTTTGCGCCCGCAGGTTCTGCAGAACGCAAGTTTCACACGAATCGACTATGTGAACAACGAAGGCTATTCTGACTACAACTCGCTGCAGATGCAGTTTAAGCGGCGGATGACACAAGGCTTGCAGGCGCTGCTTTCCTACACCTGGTCGAAATCACTGGATACGGCATCCGATGAATCGATCACGAATTTGCAGGCACCTGTTTCGCGCCTGGGAGCGGCATCCGACCGTGGGCCATCGTCTTTCGATTTCGCCCACACCTTCACGGGTTCGGCCAGCTACGAGATTCCGATGCCTAAGTCGAAACGATTTGCCCGGGCAGTGGTTGGTGGCTTCGCGTTTGATTCTGTGGTGCGCCTGCGGACGGGATCACCAGTTAGCATCGTCACCGGGCGGGACCCATTGGGGCTTGGCCTGACGAATGTGGCTCG
>CANGVB010000630.1 GCA_947456995.1 Bryobacteraceae bacterium
AGCAGGCGGAGTTGGATTAGGCCTGAGCATTTCGAAGTTGATCAGCCAGTCGATGGGTGGGGATTTGTCGCTCGAATCAATGCCCGGTTTAGGTACCAGATTCCACCTGCAGGTTCCTTTGCAAAGCGTTGCTTCGCCTGCTGGAGGCGATGGATTGCAAGCCTCGCTGCGGATCCTGCTGCTTGCATCGGGGGCCGCTAAAGACAGAGCAAAGCGCGTCCTCGACTCAACGCAATCGAAGGTATTCGCCTTTGAGACAGCCAAAGAAGCCGGCAGCTTTTCTGACCTCCACGAGCCCTTCCAAGTGGTTGCGGTGGATGATTCCTGCCCGGTAAGCGAAGCTGAACTTCGAGAGGTGATTCGCCTTGCGTTGCTCGGGAATCCGATTCGAATTCTGCGCATTCGACACAACGCGAAGTCAGAGCGCAACGAGTGGAGTCTCCCGGGACTTTGCGAAATTCTGGACTACCCACTAACACCAGTTCGTACCAGGAGACGGTTGAATCGGCTACTTGGTGCGGCCGAGAATATGACAAGTCCTGAAGAACCGAAGTATGGAGTACACCAATCGTCGCAGCACTCCGCCTCTGTTTTGTTGGTGGAGGACAATTGGGCGGGGCAGGCATACGGAAGACGCGTCATCGAAAAGGCTGGCCACAAGGTATGGATAGCTTCGACTGGTAAGGATGCAGTTCAAATGGCGCTAAGCCAGCAATTCGATGTGGTTCTGATGGATCTGATGCTGCCCGATTGCTCTGGACTTGAGGCAACATCGAGAATCCGTGAAAACGAGGCAAAGAGCAAGCGTGGCCGCACGCCAGTGATTGCCCTTACCGCTCATGCTCTCGAAACATTCCGGCAAGAGGCACTGTCTTCGGGAATGGATGATTACATCAGCAAACCTGTTCGGCCGCAGGCTTTGCTGGATTGCATTGCCAGATGGACTTCCGGCTCAGCTCTTGGACAGCCGGCAAGACAGGAAGCAGAATCTCCAAGATCAGAGTCCGTGTCTGTCGATCCTGATCTTGCCGATCTGGTTCCTACATACCTCGAAAGCATGCGCAAACAGGTCGCTTCAGTTCAAGAACTGCTCTCGCAAGGTGAGATCGCTGAAGTTTCAAAGCTTGGTCACAACTGGAAGGGAACTGGCGATCTGTACGGATTTACTGTGGTAACAAAGTACGGCAAGCAGATAGAGGATGCGGCCAGACTGAGTGATTTTGTTCTTGTTGAGAAGTTGGCCAGTGAGTTATTGCTTTGGCTCCAGAGCGTGGAGTGGAAAGCCCGAGACGGATCGTAGAGCGGAAACTCTGAACCTCAGAGCCTCCAGTTTTAGCCTCAACGATTGTCGTTCTTCGTCTGCGGCAAGAAGCAGCAAAGAAAGCAATGCGTTCAAAACCAGGAAGAAGAGTCCCGCTCCAGTCAAAACAGCCATGGCCTGCCAGCGGCTTCCCCCGACAGCATGATGCATGAAGGGAGCGAGACAAAGTGCCCCAAGAAGATAGGGCAAGAAGCCAGGGGCAATTGCCTTAGTGGCGAAAAGTTGAGTGCTAATCCCGAGTTGCTTGTGAGCGCGGAAGAGAAACCAGCAAGCAGATAAGACTGTAGAAGCAGCGCAAGCCGAGGCGATGGCGATGACATCCCAAGATCCTACGACGACTTTGCTTAATGGGACGAGCACCATGAGTGCTGCCAAATTGGAAAGACTGTAATGAAATTCCATCCGTGGCTTGCCGATTGCCTTGAGGATCGAGGTGCCTGGCCCGGTGAGCAGATGCATTTGGGAAGAGATGGCGAAGAGGATGGTGAGTGCAGCCGCCCCTTCCGGAACCTTTCCAAGCCAGAAGTAAAGACATGGTGCCGCCGCGAAACTCAGGAAGCCAAACAAAAGTCCAGAAATGGCATTCATGATTCTAGTGGTTGATAAATAGAGCAAAGCGAGTTGCTCTGCGGCCTCGCCCCGGTTAGTGGATCTGGCCTCTAGATCCGCCGCAGCTGGATACACCGATGATGCGAAGGCGCTTGGGATTGAGGTACCCATAGAGGGCAGCCGCTTGCCAATATCGAGCAGCGCCGCAGCACTCAAGCCGAGTAATGGGGTTGCAATCACTCGCTCGATCGAATTCAGGAAGATCGACAAAAGACAATTCAACTGAACGATGCCACCAAAGCGCATCAGGAGCTGGATGGATTCACCATCAGGCTTCACGAATCCAACGCGCAGCCAGGGAAGCCGCCGAGTGGCAAGCAGATAGTGAGCAATCACATCTAGCAATGTGCGCAAGACAAATGCGGCACCAAGGCCTGGCAATCCATAGCCATTGCCGACGAGAACGAAGATGAGAGCAGTCTCAAGCAGGAACGATGCGATCCAGATCTTCTGCACCGCAGCTATATCCTGCTGGCTGGTCAAGGCGTCACGAAAGACAGACAAAGTGAGATAGACGAAAAAGATTCCAACGATTTCAAAGGCCAGAATCTTTGCCGGATGGGCCAGCTCATTTGGGACATTAAGCCAGATCGAGACCCACGGCCAACTCAATGCAAATGCCGAAAAGCACACTATGCTCACTGCACTCATCAGCGTGAAGCCGGAAGACAAAAGGCGATTCGCTTTCTCATGCTCACCACTGGCGGAAAACTCGGCCAGGTACTTGATGTAAGCACTAGAGAAGCCAATTGCAGACATTCCGAAGTACGCAACCAGTACAAAAACAGCACCATAGAATCCGTAGGCTTCCATGCCAATTCGGCTCAGCACAAAGGGAGGGATAAAGAAGCGAGTTGCCAGGTAAAGCAGCCTTGCACCGGCCTCTGCCGAGACATTGCGAAGCAAGCGGTTATGCCGAGACAAGCGAGGCCTCTTCGAGCAAGGATCGGGTCCACTCTGCCCGCATTTGGAACCAGTGTGTGCGCGTATTGTCGAGGGCACGCTGGCGAGCCTGTTTTGCTGCACTGCGGAGAATTTGCCTGTCCCGGTGGAAAGAAGCGATTCTTTCGGCCAAGCCCTGCACATCGTCCAGTGGCGTAA
>CANGVB010000631.1 GCA_947456995.1 Bryobacteraceae bacterium
GAGTACCCTCAAGGCCGAAGGGGTTACCAATGGCCAAAACCTTTTGGCCGATTTGCACCTTGTCGCTATCCCCAAGCTTGAGATAGTTCAGCTTCGCTCCTTTGAGTTCTACCTGGATCAGGGCAAGATCGTTATCAGGATCCTTGTCCAGCAGCGTTGCGCGATAGTTCTTCTTGTCTGGCGTCGTAACGGTAAGCTCCTGAGAGCCAGACACAACGTGCCAATTGGTCAGAATCTGCCCGCGGTCATTGACAGCAAATCCGGAGCCGGTTGACTTCGACGGATAGACGCGAAGAAACCAATCCTGCTGCAAAGTCGTTGAAGTGATGAAGACCGTGGCCGGATGAGCCATCTTGTAGATCTCGATGTTGTTGTTTTCATCGGTGGATAAGCCCGCACCCTGAGTTACTGACGGGCCAGACCAGAGCGGCGCGTTTACAGCGCTACCCATCAGGCCGCGCGGGTTCCAGCGAGCCACAGAAGTGGCATAGACAAATCCCCCTACCAGTACGGCGACAACGGCCAGAATTCGAAATTTCATACTGAGAGACTCCGTAGCGCAGCATATACTGCGCGAGTTTGTTCAAGCGTCGATTCCATCGTTCCCGATGTATCAATCAGATAGTCGGCAAACTGTTTCTTTTCTTCGATCGGCATCTGCTTGGCAATGCGGCGGCGCGCTTCCTCCGGTGTCCAGCCAGATCGTTCCACTGCTCGCTCTACCATCAGTTCCACCGGGCACCAGGTCACAATCAACTTATCGAAATTTTTATAGTTGCCTGTTTCAATGAGGATGGCAGCTTCGATAACTGCAATTGCTTCTCCTTCTGAAGCTTTCACACCTGCCAGCCACTGTTCCTCATAAGCAAATACGGCAGGATGAATGATCGCGTTCAACTTATCGAGCGCTCCGCTTTCATTAAACACAACCATGCCGAGACGCCGTCGCTCAATATTTCCATTGTGATCTAAAATCGCCCGGCCAAAAGCACTCACAACCGGTTCATAACAGGGGCCTTCTTTTTCGAGAAGCTTGTGGCCCAGATCGTCGGCCTTGAGTAGATGGCAGCCAAGCCGCACCAATTCTGCTGCGACGGTCGACTTGCCTGTCGCCATGCCTCCAGTGAGTCCAACCTGCAACATCAGCCGCGCCGCCCTTCAGCGGCCTGCACTGTATTGGACATCAGCATTGCAATCGTCAATGGGCCCACTCCTCCGGGCACAGGCGTATAAGCAGAGCTAAGCCGGGCCATCGCCTCAGGATCCACGTCTCCCGTTAATCGGCCATCCACCCGGTTCATCCCGACATCGATCACTACAGCCCCAGGCTGGATGTAATCTTCACCTAACATCTCTGCCCGCCCGATTGCCGCGACAAGAATATCGGCACGTCTGCATTCGTCTGCAAGGTTGGACGTCCGACTATGGCAGATCGTCACGGTTGCATTTGCGGCAAGCAGGAGAATAGCCATGGGTTTGCCCACAATATCGCTGCGGCCCACAATCACGGCTTTTCTGCCGGCAATCGGAATTTCATATCTACGCAGCAGCTCCATTACCCCCGATGGCGTACACGGCCGAAGGCCAGGCGCGCCCGCCAGTAACTTGCCGGAATTCACCGGGTGAAACCCGTCGACGTCCTTTTCAGGTACGACAGAGTCCAGCACCAGGCTGGAATCCACCTGCGGAGGCAGCGGCAGTTGCACCAGAATCCCATGCACTTTGGGGTCCTTGTTCAAACCATCGATAATTGCCAGCAATTCCTCAGTAGAGACGCTTGCCGGAGGTGTGAGCTTCTGGCTCAGAATCCCCACTTTTTCACAGGCTGCAATCTTGTTGCGCACGTAGACTTCGCTTGCCGGATTGTTGCCAATCAGAATCACCGCCAATTGCGGCTGGCGGCCTTGAGCCGTGAGCGCAGCCACACGTGGCCCCAATTCAGTCAAAATCTGGTCTCGTATCAGTTTGCCGTCGAGGATGATTGCCAAGAACCGGCTCCTTTCAATTGCCTTCGATAAAACACCGCCCCGGCAGCGATCAGCACACAGGCGGCGATTGCGATCCTGGGTTCGAGCGTCAGCCCGAAGATCGTCATCCAGGTCCCCACAACAATAAATAACACTGGTTGCAGTGGCCAGAGCCACGATACAGGCCCCAGCCGCTTCCAACCCGGACGCTTGCGGAACAGAAACAGCGAAGCCACGCTCAACACCGAGAAGAAATTCAGTGTAAAGCCGATAAAAAAGAACAAAGAGGGCAGCGAGGTGAGAGTCATCGCCATGGCAACCGTTGCCTGCATCAGGATTGCCGGGGCAGGCGTCCGCCACTGTGGATCCACTTTGGCCGCTGCACGAAAGAAAGCGCCGTTACGGGCCATCGCATACGCAACCCTCGGGCCTACCGTCATGAGAGCATTCAGCATCGCCAGCAGCGCGATAGCGATCAGGGCGCTGAAGAGCCCACCCACTTGCGATCCAAACAGACGCGCCGAGGCGAGCGACCCAATCGCCACCACTCCCTTCATCGCACCCAGTGGAGCCGCATATACAAAAACCAGATTGAGAAGCAGAAACAAGACCGTCACCAAACCTGTGCCCATAGCCAGTGCCAGGGGCAGGTTCTTCACCGGGTCACGCAGTTCTTCCGCAACATAGGTGGCCGCGTTCCAGCCGGAGTAGCTGACGTACACATAAAAGAGGCTGATCGCAAATTGTGAGCTGAGAGGAACGCTCGATTCACGAATCGCGGGAAGCGAGAAGTTGCTCCAGTTCCCCGCCCCAACCGCCAGCCCAAGCACTACGAAGGTCGCGATAACGCCAAGCTTAAGGCCAGTGAGAACCGTTTGAAGTGCCACCGCGCGCTGCACGCCGAAGAGATTGGCAATCGTAACCACCCCGAGCGCCGAACAGGCAAGTATCTGCGCCCCGCCAATCTGAAGGCTGAACATGCCAGAGCCAATCTGCAGGAAGACGTTAGATTGCTGAAAGACCGGAAAGAAGTAGCCGCAATAGTCGGCAAAGGCCAGA
>CANGVB010000632.1 GCA_947456995.1 Bryobacteraceae bacterium
CTCTTTACGCGCAGCAACACAGAAGCTCGCTCACTGGTAAGCACCTCACCCACAAGCTGGATCTACACCCCTCATGAGATCTACCCGTGCAACGCGCCAAGCTTCATCTGCAACACCAACCAGAACCCCTATGGCCAGCTCTTTGACGTGTCCTTCAGCGTCACTACCCCCGCACTCAATCAGGTGATCAAAGAACTCTCCACAAGCCGGCTCCTGACCTTCAACTTTGAACCCACCTACACGGACCTTGGAATTGCGCCGCCACCCGGCGCGCAAGCCAGCGACAAGGCAATTCTCAACGGCACGAACCTCTCGCAGCTAGACCCGGCCTTCGCCGCCCTTGGCAACGACGTTGGGGTGATTCGCATAACACCTACGATTGTGCCGTTTACCTACATCAATCCGCAGCCTCGTCCTGGAACCCCACAAGGCCGTACGAACCTTACCTATCAGTTGGGCCAACTGAAATTCGATTTCCTTGTGCAAAAGCAGGCCGCAGTTGGCCCCGAAGAGTGGATCTCAGCAGTTGTCGATTTTTACGATCCGGAACTGACGCTGATGCCCTCAGCTCCAGCGATTTTGAACAGGCTCGTTCCGTCCTACGGTTCTTCAAAGAGATCTGAACTGACGCTGGTCAAGCACATGTTCCCCTCATGCGCCTTCGGCCCGATCCTGCCTCCGGTGCAGCCACCGCTGCCGGCACCACGCATTCCTTATCCCACCTGCGCCAATAACCTGGCCGTGAAGCTCTTCAACCCATTCGTCCCCATCCTGCAGGATCGTCTGCTTTACATGATCAGCAGATTTCCAGTGCCGCTCGTATACGACGCAAAAGGGCAAGGCCAGCCAGCGCTAACCTTCGGCCTGATCGACAAATGGCAGTCCGCAAACATGATGACCTTCTACGGCGAACTGAAATAGCCAATCACCAGGAATCCCTTTATGAAACTCTTCTTCCTTTTGTTTTCACTGCCTTTGGCGCTCATGCCGGCGACAATCACTAACATTGTCGTCACTAACCTCAGCACAAGCAACTACACCATCGATACCGCCACGCAATTGGCCGAGTTCCGCTCGGCCAACAGCGGGACAAGTGCCGTTCAGGTAAGCGGGAATCTCAGCAGCTTTACCAATCAGTTTTCGTGGTTTCTTGGACAGAACGCCCTGGGCGACATCACAGGCAACACGGTCGCCTCGGCCATAATTTCCTACGAGCTTTCGTTTACCGTACTCGACCCCACAAATAGCGGTTATATCCTCTACGCCGATTCTGAATTGCGTGGCTGGCTTACAGCACAGTTCGACCCATTGAATTCTTCCGGTTCTTCCCTCGCCGCCGGATTGGGCGACCTCGAAGTAGAAGTTTCGCGCGAGGGATTGTACGCTCCCGCTCCGAATCTTTCCTTAGGGGGCACTTCGGTGTTTGTCGATGAACTCAGCCCCAACAGTAACGACTTGATACTCAATGGCGGTAACTCACAGGCCGCACTTCAATTTGGAACCCAAAGCTACAGCTTGCGAGTAACACTGGCGCAATCCGGCGCACTTGCCCTGGCCGGGGCCCAGGGCGAAGCAGGACTTCGCTTTGGCCTGGAACCTCTGCTGAACTTTGCTGCTCTCAATACACCGGGAGACGATGGCGAAGCTGCTTCGCAACTGGGTCATTTCACAACGATCAGCATGCTCAGCTTCGCCCCGGCTGCAGAAGTTCCAGAACCAGGCATGGCAATCCCCCTCGCGTTTGCGCTGGTGATTTACCAGCGCATGCGAAGAGCAAGCTGATAGGTGCGTGGCAGATTGGACGCGCTCGTGATGCGGCCAAAGTTACCACTGGTCGGGTTGGTGTCGGGCCCGTTGAAGATCGTGTGGTTGAAGGCGTTAAACGACTCCACACGGAACTGGGCAGTAAGCCGCTCGACGATCTGGATGTTCTTGATCATCGAGATGTCGATGTTATCGATCATGTCGGCGCGGTAAGCAGGGAAGGCCTGCGGGAAGGTGCGAACGTTAGCCCCGAGCTGGTTGGCTGCAACACGCTCAAAGCGCGTCACATCAAATACCTGCGAGAGGTTGCGGTCTTTCCACTGAAGGTCGCCACCGTAATAAATTACGTTGCCAAACTCCACCGGGCCGCCACTCTGCAAGCTGTAGATCGTATTGAGCTGCCAGCCACCGACGAGGCGATTGCCCCAGGAGCCAACATTGCCAAGCAGGGCCTTGCCCTTGCCAATCGGCAATTCATAGCTACCCGAGAAGACAAAGCGCTGCGGACGGTCTTCACCGGCAACACGATATTGCATGCGCGAATCACCAGGGTTCAATCGGTTGGTGGCTTCCATCATCTTCGACCATTGATAGTTGGCCAGGAATTGCAAACCGTTGGAGAATCGCTTTTCATAGCGAGTCTGGAACATGTGGAACTTCGAATAACCATTGGTCTGACCTTCCACACTCACACCACCATTGCCGCTGAACTGCGGGAAGGCACGCAACAGATTGTCCTGCGAGAACGTGTTTCCGTTCAAGCCGGTACCGGGAATCAGGCCCCGGAAAGGATTGGGAACCACAGTCGCCAGACGGGTGATATTCGCCTGATCACGGGTCGGGTTGGTAGACAAGAACTGGTTGGGTACAAAGTTCAGATCGCGCGTTTCAGGAATGCGCGTTGCATCAGAACCGATGTAGCCGATTTCAATGACGGAGTCCTTACCTACGGTCTTCTGGATGTTGAAATTCCAGCGCCAGGTCTGCGGGCTACCGAGCTTGCGATCGACTGTGCGAACCGACTGCCCGAGGAATGTATCAGCACCGAGCGAGTTGCCCACCGGCTGGAGAATCCCAGTCGGATAGGGGTTGGCGAGAGTAGAAGCAGGCGTCAGGAAGACGCCACCGCTGGCGGCAACTAGATCGGTCTGGCGGCTGAAGCCAGGCTGCTGGATTCCAAAGGTTCCGTAGGTGCCCACAAAGATGCCACCGCCACCACGACTCACCATGCCCTTGGCCCAGCTGGGCTGCCAGCTCAA
>CANGVB010000633.1 GCA_947456995.1 Bryobacteraceae bacterium
CGCCATCAAGGCCGACCCGATGACTGTGCTGAGATCAGAATAGTGAATTACGACGCGATCCTTTTTGATTTTGACGGCACGTTGGTAGACAGCGAGCCGATCCACTACGAGTGCTGGCAGGAGGTGCTTACCCCCTTTGGCATCTCGCTCACCTGGGACGAATACGCCCGCAACTGCATTGGCGTCTCAGACCGGGCGATGATCCGGCAGCTCGCTGCTGAGGTGGGAGTAGACTTTGAGGCGCTTTATGCGCAGTATCCGGTGAAGAAGGAACTGCTGAGAGACCGCATGCTGGCAGCTCCGCCGATGACGGATTCGGTTCGTGATTTTTTGTTGGGTTTTGACCAGCTACCGATTGGGCTGGTGACCTCGAGTTATCGCATCGAAGTGGAACCGGTGCTCGAAGCGCTTTCGGTGAAGCATCGCTTTGTCGCTTCGGTGTTTGGGGATGAGGTAAAGAATCTGAAGCCGCACCCCGAGCCTTACCTGCTTGCGGCAGAAAAGCTCGGGGTGAAACGGCCATTAGTGTTTGAGGACTCGGAGGCTGGCTTGGCCAGCGCTAGAGCGGCGGGGTTCACTGCGATTCGCGTGGAACACCCGGCGGATCTTCCGAGTCTACTCGGGTCTACGCTGCTGCTTTCTTAGCAACTGCTGCAGCTACCAGCTCGGCGCGTAGAACGCGCATTGCTTCGCGACGGCGAACGAACTGCTTGCGCAGGCGGTGGAAGCGGGAACTATCTCCTCGATTTGCGGCCATGTGTGTCTCCTCTCTCTAAGAAAGGGACTGCGTACCCAAATCGATCTCAGTGCTACCTCAAGAGTACTAAACTAAAGGTTTCCATGGAATTCGAAAAAGTATATGAGCCCCAGCGCTTTGAAACGCGTTGGGCTGAGTGGTGGGTTGAGTCGCGTCTTTATGCGGCCGATGCGACGAGCAAGAAGAAGCCTTTCAGCCTCTGTATTCCGCCGCCGAATGTAACGGGCAACCTGCATATGGGGCACATGCTCGAGCACACGATGATCGACATGGTGGTGCGCTGGAAGCGCATGAGCGGCTTTAATACGCTCTGGCTACCCGGAACAGACCACGCGGGCATCGCTACCCAGATGGTTGTGGAGCGGCAGATGGCCAAAGAAGGCCTCACCAAACACGACCTCGGCCGAGACCTGTTTGAAGAACGGGTCTGGAAATGGAAGGCTGAGTCTGGCGGCGCGATCGTGCGCCAGATGAAGACCGTGGGCGTG
This sequence comes from Bryobacteraceae bacterium, assembly GCA_947456995.1. Lineage (GTDB taxonomy): Bacteria > Acidobacteriota > Terriglobia > Bryobacterales > Bryobacteraceae > Bryobacter. The sequence continues at coordinate 1,246 of CANGVB010000633.1, forward strand.
AGCTGCGACTGGACGCGGGAACGCTTTACGCTAGACCCCGGCCTTTCGCGCGCTGTGCGCGAAGTATTCTGTGGCTTGCACGAGCGCGGGCTCGTCTATCGCGGCGAGCGGATGGTGAACTGGTGCCCACGCTGCGGCACTGCGCTTTCGGATCTTGAAGTCAAACACGATGAGACCGATGGCAGCCTCTGGCACATCAAGTATCCGGTGGCTGGCACAGACGAATTTCTGATTGTTGCCACCACTCGCCCTGAAACGATGCTGGGCGATACCGGTGTTGCGATCAACGCCGCCGATGAACGCTATCTGCATCTCCACGGCAAGTCTGTGAAGCTGCCGCTGAGCGACCGCGAGATTCCGATCATCCTCGACGACATGGCCGATCCGAAGTTTGGGACTGGTGTGGTGAAGGTAACTCCTGCCCACGACCCGAACGACTTTGAAGCCGGCCAGCGTCACAAGTTGCCTCAGATTCAGGTAATTGGCGAAGACGCAAAGATCAATGCCAATGGTGGCGCCTATGCTGGCCTCGATCGCTTTGAAGCACGCAAGAAGATTGTTGAAGATTTGAAGGCTCTGGGGCTGCTCGAGAAAATCGAGCCGCACAAGCTGAGCGTCGGCAAGTGTGAGCGCTGCCAGACTGTTGTCGAACCACTCGTATCGAAGCAGTGGTTTGTGAACATGAAACCGCTGGCCGAGAAGGCGATTGCGGCCGTCGAAGAAGGCCGCACGACGATTGAGCCTGAACAGAGCCGGACGGTATTCTTCCACTGGATGCGCAACATCCGCGACTGGTGCGTAAGCCGGCAGTTGTGGTGGGGCCATCGAATCCCGGCCTGGCATTGCGGAGCTTGTGGTGAAGCGACTGTGGCACGTGAAACGCCTACGAATTGCGTCCATTGCGGCAGCGATCAGTTGGTGCAGGACAAGGATGTTCTCGATACCTGGTTTAGCTCCGGGTTGTGGCCCTTTTCAACTTTGGGCTGGCCGGATCAGACCGAAGACCTCAAGGCCTACTATCCGACGACGCTGATGATCATGGGCTACGAGATCCTCTTCTTCTGGTGCGCCCGCATGATGATGCTAGGCATCGAGTTCATGGGTGAGGTGCCTTTCAAGCAGGTGCACATTCACGGCATCGTGCGAGACGCGCAGGGCAAGAAGATGTCGAAGACTCGCGGCAACACGATTGACCCGCTCGAGATCACGGCCAAGTACGGCACCGATGCAGTGCGCATGGCGTTGCTGACGGCTTGTACGCCTGGCTCCGACATTCTATGGACCGAAGACAAGCTTCCGAGTTCGCGTGGCTTTGCCAACAAGATCTGGAACGCATCGCGCTTCCTGTTCATGAACATGGAGCGGGCTGAGGTTACGCCCTATGTTCCGACAAGCTGGAAGGCGCAGTTCCTCGAAGAGCGCTGGATTCAATCGAGGCTCAACGCAGCGGCCAAGGCCTGCAACGAAGCGCTGGAGGCGAACCGTTATCACGAAGCTGCACAGACCATGTGGCACTTCTTCTGGGATGACTTCTGCGACTGGTACATCGAGATGATCAAGCTGCGGTTTAACGATGAAGAGAATCGCGCCTCGATCTGGGCCAACTTGCTTGGCACCTATGAGAAGGCTTTGCGCCTGCTGCATCCTGCCATGCCCTTCCTCACTGAGGAATTGTGGCAGCGCTTGCGCACCGAAGGCATGCCGGTGAGCGTATCGATTACCGATTACCCGGTTTATGAGGTGTCGCTCGACGATGCTGAAGCTGAACGCG
>CANGVB010000634.1 GCA_947456995.1 Bryobacteraceae bacterium
CAACTACCGCCCCTCCGAAGCTCGCGATTGAAACTGGAGCTCCAAAACTGCCGTTTGGATTGCGGTATGCTACCGCTACTCCTGCACCAGAACATTCATTGATTGCATCCGAGAGTCCATCGCGGTTCAAGTCTGCAAGGATTGTTCGTGGAAAACTGCCGTTGATTGGATTGGTGCATACGGTGCTGAAGATTGCGGTTGGCCCAGCAAAAGTTCCATTTCCATTCCCAAGCCGAATCTGCGGTTGTGCCCCGTAAAGGATATCCAACTTGCCATCGCTATTGAAATCCCGAATATTGACATAGCCACGGCCGTCGCCAGTTGTAATTGTGATTGAAGTTTGAAAGGTCCCGTCGCCGTTTCCCTTCATGAAAGTGAAGCCACTTCCAAACGCAACAAGCACATCCTGCTTTAAATCGTTGTCGAAATCTCCGGCAAAGAAGGCACCGGAATCTTGATCCGTCAATCTGGTGTTGAGGATCGGCTCAGGGGTGACCACGGGCGGGAGGAATTGCGAAGTGCTGGAATTCTGTCCGGCATAAAAATGAAGAAAAACTTCGGAGATGTTGCTGTTCCCTCTGGTAGTTACAACCACAGAAGCCACAATCATGTCGGTACGACCATCACCGTTAAAATCGGCAAAAGCCGGGCGCGAGGGGTTAGCGATTGGGAAATCCTGGTTTAGTGCGAAGGGGGTTTGAGCCGTACTCAATTGAGCGCTCAGGGATAGGAGCAAAAGAATCTGACGGGTTTGTGGTGTCATGAAACGAAGCTTAGTGGGAAAATCGAAAATTCCTCCCTGACCAAGCACTGGGAATCACATAACGGATCAATCTATTGAAAACAGGTAATTTAGCTGATGATCTGACATGCTTTTCCGGCTATAATTCGTGATGTGACACCACCGCAGCAACATCTTTTTCGCTTCGGTGACTTCCTCTTTAACGCCTCAAACGGCGAATTGTCCAAAAGCGGCATCCCCCTTCGACTCCAGGAGCAGCCAGCCCGGGTTCTCAAAATCCTGATCGAGCGCCGCGGAGAATTGGTGAGCCGGCAGGAATTGCAAAATCTCCTTTGGCCCGATGGCGTAAACGTCGATTACGAAACCGGCCTCAACTCAACCATGCGCAGGCTGCGGCAAATCCTGCTCGATGATGCAGAAAAGCCACGCTACGTAGAAACCATTCCCCGGCGGGGCTACCGCTTTCTGGCGGCAGTAGATGAAGTCGTACTCGATCTATCTGTAGAAGCAGACCCGGCGATGGATCACAAGGTAAGCCGGCGATGGGTCTGGGCTGCCGGAATCGGTGCTGCCGGGCTGGCTGTGGCGGCAACCTGGCGAGTCAACAGGGAACCCGCAGCCAGAATTGCCGTTCGATCCTCAATCCTCCTTCCGCCAGATCAGATATTACCCAGGCTCAGTGGCCGATCTGTGGCTATTTCTACAAATGGAACTGAGATTGCTTTTGTCGCTGCATCTACCAAATCGAGACAGGTCTTTCGCCGCAGCTTGAGTTCCGGCGAGAACAAACTGGTTCCGGGCAGCAGCATCGCAACTAGTCCTTTCTTCACCCAACCAGAAGATCGATTGATGTGGGCAGCCGGGGCTGGGCTCTACCGCGAAAATGGCGGCACAAGCGAAGAGGTGGCAAAGTTTGACATCGGCGCTTCGCTGCAGTCAGCCCGCCAGACAGCAGACGGCCACCTGCTTTACCTGGCTCCACGAAAACTGGATGACGGAGCCATGGAGGGACTGACCTCAGAATGCATGCTGTGGCGTAAAGGCACAGCCAAGCCGGAGAAAATCGAAATTCCCTACGGTGGTCGAGGCCTCGAAACACTGGTGCCTCAAGATCTCCTCGACGGCAGGTACTTTCTCTATAGTTCCGTCGTGGGCCCTCAAGCCAGAACGATCTGGGTTCAAGACCTTTCCTCTGGCCAGCGCAAAGAACTGGTGGCACCGGCTATGGGTGGACGTTTTCTTCCCAATGGAAGAATCCTCTACTACTGGGCCGGAAACCTCATGACAGCGGATTGGGACAGCGAAAAGCTAGCCCTTCGCAGCCAGCCGCGAATCGCCCTCAGCGAGGTGGCAAGCGCGGGATGGACTGGCCCCGATGCCGATCTTTCCTCAGACGGCACCCTGGTATTTGTACCCAACCGGCCTTATCCCGACTGGAGGCCCGTCTGGGTTTCGCTAGACGGAAAACAGACGCCCCTGCCCGTTCCTCCAGGGCCCTATATGGTGACCGATATCTCAAGGGATGGAAGATTTCTTCTTTTGGTCCGCCGTCAGAGTAACGGACTCGGCTCTCTCTTCAGCTACGATCTTGAAACAGGCACAACGAAAGAATTGGTGAAAGAGGTGGAATGGCGGGCGTGCTGGTCGCCAGACCGCAAACGAGTAGCCTTCAGCCGCAGTGGACCCGGAGAATGGCTCCCCTCACTGCATGTCCTCAATATTGAAACCGGGCAGGTAGAGTGGCGTCTGCCCTTCAATGGGCTTGGGCAATTCCCCGCGCAATGGATCGAAGCTGGCAACGAAATCTATTTTTCTGAAGGCTTTCACCCAAAAAGCCAAATTGATTTGCACAGAGTAAAGTTTCGCGAAAACAGCACCCGCGCCATTCTCGCCGGCGGCGGCGGCTCACAAACCCAACCAATGCTCTCCCCGAACCGGCGATTGCTCGCGTATTGTCAGACCGGGGACGGATTCGAAGTTCGAATTCGAAATCTCGCTTCGCCTCATATTGAGGATCTGTCCATCGCTGGACCGGCAATGGCCCCGATGTGGTCTGCCGATGGCAAACACCTTTACTACCGCTCCCGGCGAAGCATGCGCAAAGTAGAAGTAACCGAGACGCCAAAGTCTATTGAGCTCAGCGCTCCCGTTGAGCTGTTTTCGGGAGACTTTGTGGAATCCACCCAGTGGGATCGGAATGTCTTTTTTGACGAACCGCGCAAGCGTTTTTTGATGGCATTGCCCGAGGAAGAGCAAGAAGCCCCTCGGCG